>JBMOIW010000035.1:0-18998 GCA_049317145.1 Acidimicrobiia bacterium | reverse complement strand
GATGGTCTGCGCACCGTTGGCAAAGTCGCCGAACTGCGCTTCCCATACGACCAACCCGTGCGGCCGCGCCACCGAATACCCATACTCGAAGCCAAGCGCAGCAAACTCCGACAGCACCGAGTCGTAGATCGACAAACGTGCCTGCGTGTCGGACAAGTCTGCGAGCGGCGTGAAGCGCTGCTCCGTGGTGGCATCGACCAGTACGGCATGGCGATGGCTGAACGTACCGCGGCGGGTATCTTGACCCACCATACGAATCGGTGCGCCTTCCATAAGGAGCGATCCGAGCGCAAACTGTTCGCCCAACGCCCAATCGATCACATCCTCACCAAAGGCTTGCTTTTGACCGAGCAGGATCTTTTCGAGCTTGGGGTGCACCGTGAAACCGGCCGGCCACGTCGTGATCGCATCCACGATGTGCTCGAGCGTCGAGCGTGATACACCGGTGTTTGGGCTCGGAACTGCGATGGCTTGCACCGACGGAACCGGAGTTGGGGCATGCCGTTCGGTCTGGTGAATTTCGTCGAATGCCCCTTCGAGCTGCACTCGGTAGTGCTCGAGCGCAGCTTCCGCCTCTTCGAGGCTGAGGTCGCCGCGGTTTACCAACGTTTCGGTATACAGCTTGCGCACCGAACGTTTCTGTTCGATAAGCGCGTACATCGAAGGCTGCGTGTACGCCGGCTCATCCGTCTCGTTGTGCCCGTGACGGCGGTAGCAGTACATGTCGATGACAACGTCGCGGTTGAATTCCTGACGAAACGCAAACGCGATTCGCATAACCCGCAAGCACGCTTCGGGATCATCCCCATTCACATGGAAGATCGGGGCCTGCACCATCTTGGCGATATCAGTGCAGTAATACCCCGAGCGGCCGCTTCCCGGGTCGGTGGTAAATCCGACCTGGTTGTTGATAATGATGTGCACAGTGCCGCCGACGTTGTACCCCTCGACCTCGGAGAGATTGAAGGTCTCGGCAACCACGCCTTGCCCGGCAAACGCGGCGTCGCCGTGAATCAGCACCGGCAGAACCTTCGCGCGATCCACATCGTCGTGTTCATCCTGCTTTGCTCGCGCCATACCAACGACCACCGGATCCACCGCTTCGAGGTGGCTCGGGTTCGAAGCGAGCGTGATCGCGATTTCGTTTCCGGACGGCGCAACGTGGGTACCGCGCGCACCGACGTGATACTTCACGTCGCCGGAACCCTGCGTGGTGTTCGGGTCAAGTTCGCCCTCGAACTCGCGGAAGATCTGGCTGTACGACTTGCCCACAATGTTGGTAAGCACGTTCAGTCGGCCGCGATGCGCCATACCCAGCACTGCTGCTTCTACGCCATCATCGGCGGCATCAGAGAGCAACACATCGAGCATCGGGATGAGCGACTCGGCACCTTCGAGACCGAAGCGCTTGTGGCCAATGAACTTGGTCTGCAAGAACCGCTCGAACGCTTCGGCGTTGTTGAGCTTCTCGAGCAATCGCTTCTTGCCCTCAATCGGAATCTGCCCGGCCGGAATCTCGAAGTGATCCTGAATCCAGAGCTTGACCTCGGGGTCTTGTACGTGCATGTACTCGATACCAATGGATCGAGCGTAGGCGTCGCGCAAAACCTGCAGCATCGCTCCGAGCGTCTGGCGCCGGGACGCATTCGCCAACGGCGACGGGAACACACGCTCGAGGTCCCAGATCGAAAGGCCGTAGTGCGCAATGTCGAGCTCTTCGTGGGTGACCGGTTCACGACGGCCCAACGGGTCGATGTTGGCAAGCAAATGCCCACGCACACGGTACATGTTGATGAGCTGGTATACGGAAACGACTTTCTCTGCGAGTCCAACTTCATCGAGGGGCGTCTCATCGATGCGCCAGCGCGCCGGCTCGTAGGGAACCGCAAAGCTCCGAAACACCTCGTCGTAAAAACCGTGTTCGCCGAGCAACAACTCGTGAATCGCCCGCAGAAACTCACCGCTCTCCGCACCTTGGATCACTCGGTGGTCGTAAGTGCTCGTGAGTGTCACCACTTTACTCACACCGATTTGTGCCAACGCGCTTGGATCGGCGCCCTGGTATTCGGCCGGGTACTCAATTGCGCCAACGCCAAGGATGAAGCCCTGGCCCGGCATTAGACGCGGCACTGAATGCACCGTTCCGATCATGCCAGGGTTGGTAACCGAACCGGTCGTTCCCGCAAAGTCGTCGAGTGTGAGCGCGTTGGTACGTACTTTTCGAATCAGGTCTTCGTACGCATGGAAGAACGCAGCAAAGTCGAGCGAGTCGGCGTGTTTAACGTTCGGGACCATCAGCGTGCGCGTGCCATCGCTCTTGGTGACGTCGACCGCAAGTCCCAGGTTGCAGTGCGCGTGCTGCACCATCGTGGGCTGCCCATCGACATCGACGTATCCGCGCTGCATCGCCGGAACCATCGCCACTGCGCGCGCCGTCGCATACGCGATGAGATGCGTAAAGCTGACTTTGGGGCCCCGCACTCGCGCGAGGTGATTGTTGAGGATGCGGCGGTTGACTTCGAGCAGCTTGGCCGGCACTGCGCGCACAGAAGTCGCAGTTGGTACTGCGAGACTTGCTTCCATGTTCTCGACGATTCGCGCTGCGACACCGCGCAACGGAGTAGTCGTGTCCCCGTCCGTCATCGTCGAAGCGGGCGCTACAGATGCCTTCGGCGCCGGCGCTACGGACTGGTTCGGCGCCGGCGCAGTAGCTGCGGTCGCCGCAGGCGTGGTGACGGGTGTCGGCGCCTGGGCGGGAGTTACAAGCGGTGTCGGCGCAGCGCCGTTCGCACCCGACCCCACACGGGGGCTGTACCCCGCAAAGAAATCACGCCAGCTCTCTGAGACAGCATCTGGGTTCTCGAGGAACTGCCGGTACATGTCATCGACGATGCCGGAGTTCGCGCCAAAGTCCTCGTTCACACTGCGTGCGGTCACTGCCGCTCCTCCTGTCGATGCTGCGCTCCGGGCAGCATGCGGTTTTCCATATTCAAGTCAGCCGCGCATGAGCTCGGCCACTTCGAAGGCCAGATCCAACGACTGCCGGGCATTGAGACGCGGATCACAAACCGTTTCGTAGCGGGTTTCGAGATCGTCGTCCCCAATCGCTTCGACTCCGCCAAGACACTCCGTGACGTTCTCACCTGTGAGCTCCACATGGACGCCGCCGGGCCAGACCCCGGCATTGTGGCAGGTCGCAAAGAACCCCTTGATCTCTCGCATGACATCATCAAAACGACGGGTCTTGTAACCACTCGAGTGAACGAACGTGTTGCCATGCATCGGATCACAGACCCATACAACTGGGTGCCCAGCAGCGTGCACCGCAGCGAGCAGCGGTGCCAGACCGGCCTCGACCCGTTCGGCACCCATGCGACTGACGAGGGTGAGGCGGCCCGGGACGCGCTCGGGGTTCAGCCGTTCGCAGAGCGCAACGACTTCCTCGGGCGCGACGCTCGGTCCGAGCTTGACCCCAATTGGATTATGAATGCCGGCACAGAACGCAACGTGGGCGCCATCCAACTGGCGGGTGCGCTCACCAATCCAGACCATGTGCGCGGAACAGTCGTACCAATCCCCGGTGGTGGAGTCGACGCGGGTGAGTGCCGCTTCGTATTCAAGGATGAGCGCTTCGTGCGACGCAAAGAACTCGGTTTCTTGGAACGACGGGTTGCGCTCAAGATCGACACCACACGCTTGCATGAACAACAACGCGCGTTCGATTTCGGTTGCGACGCGTTCGTAGCGACGGCCTTCGGCACTACTCGCCACAAACTCCTGGGTCCACTGATGCACGCGGCGCAGATCGGCAAACCCACCTTTGGTAAACGCACGCACCAGATTCAGTGTTGCGGTGGCGTGGTGATAGCCGGTGATCATGCGCGCCGGATCGGCGACCCGCGCCACCCCGTCGAATGCGATGTCGTTGACCAAATCCCCGCGGTAGCTCGGAAGCGCCTTACCGTCACGATCCTCGATGTCGGCACTCCGGGGCTTTGCGAATTGTCCCGCGACGCGACCCACCTTCACGACGGGCACACCCGCGCTGTAGGTGAGAACCACCGCCATCTGCAAGATCACCTTGAGCTGTTCGCGAATCATCGGTGCACTGAATGCAGCGAAGCTCTCGGCACAATCACCGGCCTGCAACAAAAACCCGCGACCTTCGACAACATTGGCCAACGCGTGCCGCAACGCGCGCGCTTCACCGGCGAATACCAACGGCGGATACGCACGCAACTCCGCGCGCGCACGCTCGAGCGCTCCGGCATCCGGCCATTCCGGTTGCTGAGCTGCCGTATAAGCGCGCCATGTTTCCGGCGACCATTCCGCACGGGTACTCACAGATACTGCCCGGTCGCAGCGGTGTCTGCACCTTCAATCATGCGCTGGCGGCGCATCTCGTCGAGCTGCGCCTGGGTCATTGCTTGTTGCGTGAACAAGGTCGCTTGAATGCCGTGGAACAAACCCTCGAGCCAACCGACGAGCTGCGCTTGCGCGATTCGCAGCTCTGACTCGGTGGGAACATCAGAGCTGAACGCCATTGCGACCTCAGCGAGTTCGTCGCGCAGCACTGGCGACAGCACTTCTTCGAGCTCGTGCACCGAGCGTTCATGAATCCGGCGCAGCGCAGCTCGACCTTCTTCATCAAGCGGCGCCCGACGAACTTCATCGAGCATCGTTCGCACCATTGACGCGATGCGTATCAGCTTCGTGGGTCGGCTCACGGTTTCGTCGTTCTCGGGCGAAATCCCCGCCGGCACCCCACCGGGGATCGCATCGAGCACGTCGGGCGCGCCTTGGTTCGTCGGATCAGTCTCTGCCACAGGTCCTCACTCTGGAGATCGCTCCAGGTTAGGACGTGGAAGGTCTGCCACCCCAACGAAAACCGGGGGGCTCTATGAAACGAGGGTCAAGATGAGGATGTAGTGGCATACCGCCGCCACAACCCCAAGGGCATGCCAGATCTCGTGATACCCGAAAACCCGAGGATTCGGATTCGGGCGGTTTGTTGCCAAGATGATTGCCCCGACCGTGTACAGCACTCCACCACCAGCAAGGAGCGCGATTTGCGTGGCGCTTAGCCGACCTACCAGCTCCGGCAATGCCAGCAATCCCACCCAGCCCAATGCAACGTACAACCCGGCCGCGAGGCGCGCATGGCGATCCATCCGCCACAGCGTGATTCCGACTCCGCCAACCGCACCCAGCCAGACGAGCAGGAGGAAACCCACGTTCCATCCCGGACGCATTGCAATCAACAGCAACGGCGTATACGAAGCAGCAATAAGGACGTAAATCATCGAATGATCGAGGTGCCGCATGATGTTGTGGGCGCGATTTGACCAGTTCACCCGGTGATACAACGCGCTCGTTCCATACAACAACGTCAGTGCGACAGAAAACACGACAGCGGCAATCATCGGACCAGAACCACGCGCCGCCACAATGAGCGCAATGCCAGCTGGGATCGACGCGACACAAGCGATCTCATGAATCCAGCCGCGCAAGAGGGGCTTCACCCTGCCCAGGGCATCCGCCCGGGGCGGTTGTGGAGTCCGTTCCATAACTAGCGCCATGACAATCAGGTCGGCCACCAACAAGGATTCGTGAACCGATTTCCACGTTTTGCCTTGCCTGGAAGGTCCACTGCGCTGCAATGATGCGCACGAGGCGCGCGACGACAGCCCTAGAAGACGAAATCCCCTGGCATCGCCGACGCAGCCGGCCGAAGGGGGATCGCTTGAGCCTGATCCGGAGGAGAGTCCGGGTGCGGTGTCCCAAGGATAAGAACCTCGGACCGGTGCTTGCCCATCTGGCGCGCACCGAGATTCGCGCACACGATGACCAGCGAGTCAACCAGTTCTTTTTCCGGGATCATCGCAACTTGCCCGATTGAAGTACGCGTCCCTAGCGGTCCGAGATCAATGTTCATCCGCCGACAGGGAAAGCGCGTGCCCTGCGCCATTGGTGCAGCAACAATTCGACCAACGCGCATGTCGACGGCAAAAAAATCTTCAGGTGCAATAGTTGGCTTGATCTCAGCGGTGGTCTCGGACGAACGATTCATCTCAACTGCGCTGCACTTCCCGTTCGAATCCCGCCGAACGCTCCATTCCATTCCACTGCGCCCTCGGCAGGATTCCTTCGGAATCCTGGATTCGCTGCACTTCCCGTTCGAACCCTGCCGAACGCTCCGTTCCATTCCATTCCACTGCGCCCTCGGCAGGATTCGAACCTGCGCACACGGCTCCGGAGGCCGATGCTCTATCCCCTGAGCTACGAGGGCAGGGCGCCGGATCGTAGCAAGGAGCGCATGCCCGGCCACCTGGGAGATGCTCCGCCTGCACCAAATCCTTGGGTATCGTCGTCGAATTCGTCTCAGCCGACCAAGGAGACCCACCATGGCAACCGACCACTACCCGACCGGAAATCGTCTCGCCGGCAAGATGGCACTCATTACCGGGGGTGCTCGGGGCATGGGTGCAAGCCATGCCCGCGCCATGATCAACCAAGGCGCCAAGGTCGCAATCACTGACCTCCTCGACGCAGAAGGCGAAGCCCTCGCGAAGGAATTCGGCGACAACTGCGTGTACTTCCACCACGACGTTACCGACCGAACACAATGGAAAGACGTCGTTGCCAAGACCGTTGCCGCACTCGGCGGTCTCAATGTCCTCGTCAACAACGCTGGCATCGCAAACTTTGCACCGATCGGCGACTACACCTATCAGCAATGGGATGACATTCTCGCCATCAACCTCACGAGCTGTTTCAACGGCATCACCGAATCACTCGAAGCGCTAAAAGCGTCGGCACCAAGCTCGATCATCAGCATCTCGTCGAGCGCCGGCATCCAGGGGTACTCCGCGTTGCCCGGCTACTGCGCCGCAAAATGGGGCATGCGCGGACTCACCAAGTCCGTTGCCCTCGACGTCGCGCAATTCAACATCCGGGCCAACACGATCCACCCTGGCGCAGTTGTCACACCGATGACAAAGCCGCAATGGGAGTCGCCACAGGAGCACGTTGCAATGCGGCGTCTTGGGCGCGACTGGGAGATCTCGAACCTCGTGGTGTTCCTCGCGAGCGACGAATCCAGCTTCTCAACGGGCGTAGAATTCATTGCCGATGGCGGCGAAACGGTGGGCTTGCCGCCGGCGGGTATCGACTTCACCGGATACCAATCCGAATAGCGCCACCGCACGCTGCGGCGGCATCACCAGCACTAGCCAGCAACCAGTACCGGCAATCGCGCAGCAACCGTGCGGTTTAGGGCGTGCAATGTTGCTCGAACCGCAGCCTCAGGCGGTGTTGCTCCCGCCGAGATACCGGTACGCGTTTCTCCAAGTACCGGATCAGCAAATCCCATCGCAACCATGCGTTCCGCATTCGGGTTCGGTCGCACAACGTGCGCCCACGTCGGCTCGAACCCAAACTCACCGATGAACTCTCGCAACGCTGCGATCGTTGCTCCAGCAACGCCGACGAGCCCGTCGGAAATCGTGGCCGTGCGCGTGACTTGCGTTGAACCGTGTGACAGCACCACTTCGACATCGAGCCCATCGTCGGAAAGTGTGACGCGATCGATAAGTACCCGTGGTTCGATCCAACGCATTTCCTCATCACGCGCTTGTTGATCAGTGCGCACTCGAGCTGGCGCCGCCTCCCGCATGGCATCCGGGGAAACATGGGTAGTGCGGGCCCCGCGCCAGCGCACCACTTCAACCGCGGCGGGACCCGGCGCCAGGCGGTATGCCAGGCGTGCCGCTTGCATCGGCACCGTCGCGGATGCGCGCTCCTCATCGAGATGGACCTGAATCATCATCACGTCGGAATTCTCAACGAACCCGACCGATCGCACCCCGGGGAGCTTGCGCAATCCGAGTTCGAGATCATCCAATGACGGTTTCGCCGACGCTGATTCTGCGCGCTGACCGTCCGGGGCAAGTCGCCACGAACCGAACGCGTGATCCGCAAACTGCTCCTCGCGAGGCTCAGGACGACCCGCGGAAGACTGAGATGCTGAAGTCATCGACGGCCTTTCGCTTGATACAGCCGATCATCGGCCATTCGGAACAGCCCATCGACCGTGTCGGCCTCAATCGGGCATTGCGCTACGCCGTACGAGAACGGTGGAGCATCCGCGAGCTCGGCTGACGGCTTCACTACTCGTTCCAGGAGCGCCGGTACATCTTCGGCATTGGTATCAGGAAGTATCTGCGCAAACTCGTCGCCACCGATGCGAGCGACGTTGTCACCGTTACGCAACACTCGGCGGAAACGGTCCGAGAGCACTTGCAGCGCCTCATCGCCGGCGGAGTGTCCCCCATTGTCGTTCACCATTTTGAAATCATCGAGATCAATCAGGACGAGCGTGAAGCGCCATCCGTAACGCTTACTGCGCTCAACGGCCATCTCAAGCAGGCGCTCAAAACTGCGACGGTCGTACAGACCGGTGAGCCCGTCGTGCCATGCGTCGAACCGCAAGATGTCGAGGCGCAGCGCAATCATGCACACGCTCAACAATGCGTTGAGGTCGGCCTCAGAGATGTCGGCTTCAGGGTCGGTGTAGAGCCCCGGCGGCGCGTGCATCAGTTCACCGGCCT
The DNA here is from genome assembly GCA_049317145.1 of Acidimicrobiia bacterium. Taxonomy (GTDB): domain Bacteria; phylum Actinomycetota; class Acidimicrobiia; order IMCC26256; family JBMOIW01; genus JBMOIW01. The sequence continues at coordinate 10,389 of JBMOIW010000035.1, read as the reverse complement.
CATCTTCGTCAAGGGCGCGGCGACCCGCAGCAAAGATCTGCCGCCCAAGTCCCGGCTCATCGACAATCAGCACAGCATCATCAAGCGCATAGTTCTCAACTAAACCGTCGAGCGCGCGATACACCGTGGAAAGTCCCGATCCACGCGCTGCCAGATCGGACAGGAGCTCAGTGGCCAGTGTGTCCATCACCGGTGCCAGCGGCGCGACGACGTGGGCGCGCTGGGGAACAATTGGCTCGGGCATCACTTCGGGAAGGATTGCTGACAGGCCGCGGCCAAGCCCGGTCCGTCTCGTCACGTGCACCCACTCCTCTCAAACGTGACGTTCGCGCCACGCTTCCTGCATCATTCATTGGCACCGTCCGCTGCCCAGTCGCCGGACTCTACCGGTCACTGCAATGACGCTTCCACTGCCGATTTCACATTTCCGTCGAATACGATGCGAATATGAGCGCTCCAATCGACCCATCAATTCTGCCTCAAACCGCAGCGATTTCAGCGAATGGGCGGCTCAGCATTGGTGGCTGCGATCTCGAAACCTTGGCCGAAGAATTCGGAACTCCACTATTCGTCTACGACGAAATTGATATTCGGAGTCGCTGTGCGGCGTACGCCGAAGCGTTCGGCGCAGACGCGGTCTTTTACGCGAGCAAGGCATTCTCGGGTCGCGCCATCTCGGAAATCATCCATGACGAGGGACTCTCCATCGACGTGTCCACCGCCGGCGAGTATCACGCGGCACGGCGCGGCGGATTCGCTCCGTCGCGCGTGCTTTTTCATGGCAACAACAAGTCCAATGACGAACTCGCATACGCGCTGCACGATGGTGTCGGACGTATCGTCGTCGATTCCTTCGACGAACTCGATCGCATCGAGACGCTTGTGGGCAGCGGACTCCCCTGCCCACGTCTACTCGTGCGGGTAACCCCCGGGATCGAGGCACACACCCATGCGTACATCGAAACCGGCATTGAGGACACGAAGTTCGGGTTCCAGTTGCGCTCCGGTGCAGCACATCACGCAGTGGAACGCATCGCAAATAACCCGGCGCTGCACTTTGTCGGACTGCATTGCCACATCGGCTCCCAAATCTTTTCGCCCGATCCGTTTGTGCGCGTTACCGCGATCATGGCGGAACTGGTGGAGGACCTCACGGCAGCGACTGGCGCGATCGTTACCGAACTGAACCTCGGCGGTGGTCTCGGCATTGCCTACACCGCCACCGACAACCCTATGTCGATTGCCGAGTACGCCGATGTTCTTCGTGCCGGCATCGTCGACGCTTGGGCGGATCGCGACCTGGGCTCACCACCACGATTGTTCGTCGAACCGGGTCGATCCATTGTCGGGACGGCTGGATGCACGCTGTACCGCGTTGGAACCATCAAGCACGTCGACGGTGCTCGCACCTACGTTTCGGTGGACGGAGGAATGTCGGACAACATTCGTCATGCGCTCTATGGAGCAGCGTATGAGGCGTTCGTTCCAAGTCGCGCCAACGATTCCCGCGCTGCGCAAGCAACGATCGCCGGGAAGCATTGCGAGCAGGGCGACCTCATCGCCACCGACACACCCGTCCCTGCTGATCTGCGCATTGGCGACATTTTGTGTACACCGGTTACGGGAGCGTACGGCTACGCGTTGGCATCGGGTTATAACGAAGTTCCTCGGCCAGCAGTCGTGATCGTTCGCGACGGCAAGGCACGCATTGCCTTCCGCCGAGAAACCACCGCCGACCTCGCGCGACTCGAACCATAAGCTGATTGTTGCCCGCCGCGAATAGCACGGGCATACCAGTATGGTCGTGAGAGACTGCCGGACATGCAGTCCCCCAATGTGCGCGTAGGAATCCTCGGGTGTGGACACGTTGGCTCCGCATTAATCCGCCAAATTCACGACCAACAGGGCGCAATAGCATCGCGGTCTGGCATCACGCTGGAGGTCCGCTGCGTTGCGGTAAATGATCTCCGGGTTGCCCGCGACGTTCCCCTGGACGCCGACCGGTTCACCACGGATGCGCGCAGCATCGTTGATGCCGACGACGTCGATGTCATTGTCGAAGTGATGGGCGGTCTCGAGCCTGCCCGCGAACTCATCATTGCTGCACTGAATTCCGGGAAGCCGGTCGTCACCGCCAACAAAGAACTCCTCGCGTCGGCTGGCGCCGAACTCGTCGCAACCGCTGCCGCTGCGGGTGTCGACCTGCTCTTCGAGGCTTCTGTTGCCGGCGGTATCCCGATCATCCGTCCCTTACGCGAATCCCTTGCCGGTGAGCCAATCACTCGCGTCATGGGAATCGTGAATGGGACAACGAACTACATCCTGACGCGCATGTCCGAAGACGGCTCGACGTTCTCTGAGGCACTGGCCGACGCCCAATACCTCGGGTACGCCGAGCGCAACCCAACGGCCGATGTCGAAGGATTCGACGCGGCAGCAAAAGCCGCAATCCTCGCGTCCATTGCGTTCGGTGCTCGCGTTGTCGCTACCGACGTGTACCGCGAGGGAATCAGCACGATTACTCCCGAAGAAATCGACTCCGCCCGTCGTTTGGGCTTCGTCATCAAACTGCTCGCAATCGCAGAATCGATGGACGGCAACCTTGCGGTACGCGTGCACCCCACGCTGGTGCCGCGTCGGCACCCACTCGCTGCAGTTCGCGATGCCTTCAACGCCATATTTGTGGAAGGGGCACGTATCGGTCAGCTCATGTTCTACGGCCGTGGCGCTGGCGGTGAACCCACTGCATCTGCAGTGCTCGGCGATCTCATCGATGCTGCAAAAAACCTGGCCGCCGGCCGACGCGGTGCACTGATCGGCACCTTTACTCCGCTACCGATTCTGTCGATCGACGACATCACTTCCGGCTTCTCCCTTCAGGTAGAAGCCACGGACGCACCGGGTGTGCTCGCTGACATTGCGGACGTTTTCGGACGCCATGGGGTTTCGATTCAGTCCATGCAGCAAACGGGTCGCAGTGCTGGTGCCGAGATCGTGCTGATCACTCATGCGGCTCGAGAGGCAGACGTCCGTCGCACCGTGGAAGAACTGCAGGCGCTTCCCGTGGTCGCACGCGTTGGCTCTGTGCGGCGCGTGATTGGAGACGGACAATGACGAACGGGGCGATGCTACCGGCGCAGTGCCCGGCTGGTGCCGCCTGGCCCGGAGTCATTGCGGCATACCGTCCGTATTTGCCGGTGAGCGAAGCGACACCAATCGTAACGCTGCGCGAAGGCGGAACGCCGCTCCTGCCGGCACCACATTTGCGCGAACTCGTGGGCGCCGAGGTCTACCTCAAGATCGAAGGGGCAAACCCCACGGGGTCATTCAAGGACCGCGGCATGACGATGGCTATTTCCAAAGCCGCTGAAGTAGGGGCAGAGGTTGTGGTGTGCGCCTCTACCGGAAATACTTCTGCGTCGCTCGCTGCCTACGCCGCGCGCGCTGGTCTCGTTGCCGTGGTGCTGATTCCCGAAGGAAAAATTGCACTCGGCAAACTGGCGCAAGCATTGATACACGGAGCGAACGTCGTCCAGATTCAGGGTAATTTCGATCAGGCGCTTGATCTTGTCCGCGCACTCGGCGAACGGCCGGAGATCACCGTGGTCAACAGCATCAACCCATACCGCATCGAAGGCCAAAAGACCGCAGCGTTCGAGATATGCGATGCACTACGGGCGGCACCGACGGTGCACTGTCTCCCCGTCGGCAACGCCGGCAACATCACTGCGTATTGGAAGGGCTATACCGAATACCTCCAACGCGGAGTAATCCCGCATCTCCCGCGCATGCTCGGATGGCAAGCTTCGGGCGCAGCTCCCCTCGTATCCGGCGCTCCGGTGCAACACCCCGAGACGATTGCTACTGCAATTCGCATCGGAAATCCGGCGAGCTGGGATGCCGCGATTGCTGCTCGCGATGAATCTGGCGGACACATTGGAGCAGTCACGGACGATGCAATCCTCGACGCGTATCGCATACTTGCTCGGCATGAGGGTGTTTTCGTTGAACCTTCCAGCGCTGCCTCAGTTGCCGGGTTGCTGCGCGCCGCCAAGGAGCAGCGCATCGATCAATCCGACGTCATCGTCTGCACGGTTACCGGCCACGGCCTCAAGGACCCGCAGACCGCGCTCGCTGATGTCGCTCTCGCCCCTGCGGTCGAACCCGAGGTAGACGCAGTGTTACGCGCACTGCGCGGCTAATCCACTCCCCGACGAACGCGGTGCGTGAGCTTGATCTCTAGGCGTGCCCTGAGCGGTGCTCGGGTAGCACGGCGCTATGCCCAGTGTTGTCATCCCTGCCCACAACGAATCGGCCACACTCGCGCGGCTGCTCGATCGAATCACCAGGACGATGCGTCCGGGTGAATTCGAAATTGTCGTCGCCTGCAATGGTTGCACGGACGACACCGCATCCATCGCTCGCACCTTTCCCGTGACGGTCGTGGAACTTTCCGAAGCATCGAAGATTGCGGCGCTCAACGCCGGTGATCGATCCGTACAGAGCTTTCCGCGGGCGTACGTCGACGCCGACGTCGTCGTCGACGCCGAGGCGCTACGCGTAACGTTTGCTGCGCTCGCAAACGGTCCTGCGCTCTGTGCCGCTCCTCGCTTGATCGTCAACACCGCGCACTCCCCCTTGCTCGTTCGAGCCGCGGTTGGTGCGTGGCAGCACACAGAGTGGCAAAGCAATGCGGCGGTCGGCTCCGGTATGTACGCATTATCGAAGGCTGGCCACGCCCGGGTCAGTCCGTTCCCGGAGGTCATCGCCGACGATGCGTACGTTACAAATGCATTCACAGCTCAGGAGCGCACCCGCCTCGAGCACGTCACATTCACCGCGTTCGCACCAAAGACACTGCGCGGATTCTTTGCACGCCGCCAGCGGGTCTATGCCGGCAACAACGAACTCTCACGAATCATCGCTCGGCAAGGGAGCCCCAGCCCATCGCCGGAGGTGCTGCGCATGCTCACAACGGTTCTTCGCTATCCCGAGCATGTGGTTGGATTCGTCATGCTGCTCGCATCACGAATTGTCGCCGCGCTCAGCCGCCCTCCGGAACACTGGGTTCGTGACAACAGCTCTCGCACAGCGGTGAACCACCCGTCACGGACCCGCGCGTCACGACTTCGTAACGGCCTGCGCTCCTACGCCGACCCGCGCGTGTATTTCCACCTGTTCCGGCTCCTGCACTTCGTCGGCTACACGCACACCCGCGAACGACGCCACGTAGCCTTCGGTCGAAACGTTCGATTTTCCCCGACCGTTTCGCTTCGCAACGGAATGCGCATTCGCATTGGCGATGACAGCGCAATTGGCGAGTTCAGCGCGCTCTGGGCTGGCGACACTCACAGCACAATCTCGATCGGAAACCGAACGCTGTTTGGACCTGGTGTTATCTGCACCGCATCCGACTACGGACTTGCACTCGGCGTGCCGTTTCGCCACCAACAAAAACACGAGGCCGATATCGTCATCGGCAACGACGTTTGGCTGGGCGCTCGTGTAATCGTTACCCGAGGAATTGTCATTGGCGACGGAGCAGTAGTTGGTGCCGGAGCAGTCGTGACGCGTTCGCTCCCACCAAACTGCATCGCCGTGGGTGTTCCGGCTCGCGTCATCGCAGTACGCACCGCTAGTGATCTTCTCACGACAGAGGAATCGGAGCCTACGTATGCAATGTGACGTTTCCGTACTCATCGTCACATACAACTCGCAGGAGTGCATCACCGGGTGCCTGTCGTCGCTCCGACGCGCCGCAGGCGACTGCACGTATGAAGTCATTGTCGTCGATAACGCATCACAGGACCGGACTATCAATACACTGCAATCGGCATTGCCCCAGGGGCGCATTATCCGCGAAGGCACCAATACCGGATTTGCGCGTGCAGTCAATCGTGCCGCCTCTGTGGCACGAGGAGAGTTTCTCGTACTCCTCAACCCCGACACGATCTTGCTCGACGATGCACTGAGCAGCATGGTTCGATTTGCGAGAGCACATCCGGATTACGTCGCGTATGGAGGGCGCACGTTGGACGGCAACGGTCACCTCGATCCCCGATCCGCATGGCAAGCACCATCGCTCTGGAGCTGCACGTGCTTCGCGCTCGGCCTCGACCGACTTCCCGTCGGTGCTCGGTGGTTTGATCCCGAGCGGATGGTCGGCTGGCGACGGAACTCCGTTCGTGCCGTAGACATCGTCACGGGCTGTTTCTTGCTTATCCGGCGCTGCGAATGGGAGCGCCTGGGCGGCTTCGATCCGACATATTTCCTGTATGGCGAAGATGCGGACTTGGGATTGAGAATCCGTGCTTTTGGCGGTCGCAGTGTCATCAACCCCGACGCTGTGCTCGTGCACACGGTCGGAGCGTCGTCCTCCCAGCGAAGCGACAAGATGCAACTGGTTCTGCAAGGCCGCGCCACCCTCTTTCGTCATCATTGGCCGCGCTGGAAGGCCGCACTCGGGGTCCTTGCATTGCAGTCTGGTGCCGGATTACGCGCAGCAGCCGAGCGTCTCCGCGCCCGTAGCGATCGCACCGATTGGCTTCCCGTCTGGAACGCACGTGCGACATGGCGTGCCGGATTCGTCGAAGCGCGCTCGTTCGAGTTGCAATCACCGACAATTCCAGCCACCGAACCCCAAGTACCGACGCGATCGACCCCAAAGCCCGGACGCACTGACGCGCTCCGCGTGAAGCGAGTGCGGACCCCCGGTTCGTGGAGATAGCGCGCAATCGACGCCGCACTGAACAAAAACCGGTGCGACGCCAGACCCGCCGGTACGCTCCACCCGTGACCAACGCTCCCGAATGGGCAACTGATGCGCTACGCGCGAGCTGCTCGATTGCGAGACTCGACTTCACCAGCGGGACATTCGTCCGGGTTGGAACGTACGCAACGTGGCGTTTCGATGAGGCCGGAGTCATCGCACGCGTTGCGAGTTCCGACGATCACGACCTCGTCGTACGCGAATACGAACTTGCCAGCGCGATTGACGCGGCCAACGTACCGGTGGCGCTTCCGGCCCGCGAGTGGTTTGTGCACGACTGCGGAACAGTCGGCTGGTGGAATCTCGGAACTCCAATCGAGGCGTCATTCCGAATGCTGGGAACGATTGCTCGCGTGTTACATGACAACTCGGCCGCCTGGCTTTCTTCGGGTGCGGGGCGCGTTCGCCGCTGCGATCTCGCCGGGCAAACCCGCGTGCGCCTCACCCGCGCGTATTCGACACTTCCGGACATGCGGACCGAGCTCGACAGCGCACTGGCCTTGGTTGAGGATCTCTCCAGCGGAGGACAGGCGTTACGCCCTGCGTCAATCGCAATCGTGCATGGCGATCTTTCTCCACAGAATGTCCTGGCCGATGGCAGCCTGATCGATCTCGAAACGGCAGGTTTGGGTGACCCGGCAATCGACCTTGCGCGCATCGTGAGCGCAGTTGAGCGCTTCGGTGCGCCGCTTTCCGCCCTGGACGAATTTGCCTCCGGCTACGGATGTCGCATCACTGACTTTGCGCGCCCTGGAGTCCAGTATTGGTTACGTGTCCGCGATCTTTGGGCCGCGGCCTGGGCTGCGGCGTGCGCAGACCGAGACCCGACCATTGCCGCCGAGGCTCGGCATCGGCTCCGCACGATCCACGATCCCACCGCACAGTGGGCACTCCTCTGACCCCATAAACAAGCTGATCCCACGGAGGAAGCTTGGCCGGCTTCCGGCACTGGTTGCTCTCGCCCCTTGGCGCGCCTACACTCCCCTTCAGCCGGTGGCACTTGCCCGGCTTCCCCGGTCCCCCACCTGGAGCCGACCGGATTCCGTGGATCTGTAATCCGGAGCACGATTTCCATCCCACTGTCACTGCGTTGTGACCTAAATCCCTGCGGAGCGTTATGAGCCCCGAAAAGCTCGATCGAAGCGTCCTCGACACGAAGGACCGTGAAGAACTGCATGCCATCGCGGGCGCACTCGGTGTGAAGGCCGGATCCCGGATGCGCAAAGCAGACCTCATCGAAGCGATTCTTGGATCCGCTCCCACTGGATCATCCAGATCCCCCAAATCCTCCAAATCATCGAGTGACGAATCCGTGGCGCCGAGGCGAAAGACCGTTCGATCAAGCTCGAGCGCGAGCCGCGACACGATCGATGCGCTCGCAGCCGAAGAAGCTGCGCTCGGCGGATCGACGGACGTCGCAGAGGTACCGATTCGACCCCGACGCACTCCGAGCGTTTCCGCTGGCGCATCAACTCCAGCGGAAACGACTACTGCGGTTGACCAAGCTGCCACGGCTCCTGCGACTGCTTCGCCGGTTACACACGGTGCGCCTGGCACGGAATCCACCTCAGGCAGCTACACAAGCGACGAGGATCGCGGCGGCTTCGACAGCAACCGCCGCCGCCGCCGCCGCCGCGGCCGTAACCGCAACGAGCGTGGGGAACGTGGTGAGCTCCAAGAAGACTCGCGCACCGAGTTCCAAGGAGAACCCGTCCCGTGCGCTGGACTCCTCGACCTGCGCGACGAGGGCTACGGCTTCGTGCGCACCGGCGGTTACATGCCGGGTCGTAGCGACGTCTACGTCTCTGCGGCCCAAGTACGTCGCTTTGCGTTACGGAAAGGCGATTACCTCACCGGCGCAAACCGCCCGCAGGCAAGCAATGAGAAGTACCCCGCCTTGTTGCGGGTGGACACCGTCAACGGAATGGACGTCGAAGTTGCTCGTGGCCGAGCGCGATTCGAAGACCTCACTCCGTTGTTTCCCGATGAAAAGCTACGACTCGAACTCCCGAATGACCCGCAAATCATTACCGGACGAATTATCGACCTTGTCTCTCCAATCGGGAAGGGCCAGCGCGGTCTTATTGTGTCGCCGCCGAAAGCCGGCAAGACCACGATCATGAAACAGATCGTGCATTCCATTGAGACCAATAATCCCGAAGTGCATCTCATGGTGCTGCTCGTCGACGAGCGCCCCGAAGAGGTCACGGACATGCGCCGCCACGTGCAACGGGGCGAGGTTGTTGCCTCGACGTTCGATCGGCCATCCGACGAACACACTCACGTTTCGGAGCTCACCATCGAACGTGCGAAGCGTCTCGTCGAGATGGGCAAAGACGTCGTCATCATTCTCGATGGCATCACGCGCCTCGCGCGCGCATACAACTTGGCTGCACCGGCATCCGGCCGCATTCTCTCCGGTGGTGTGGACTCCTCCGCGTTGTACCCGCCCAAGAAGTTCTTTGGCGCGGCGCGCAACGTCGAAGAAGGCGGGTCACTTACGATTCTCGCAACCGCGCTCGTCGAAACCGGCAGCCGAATGGATGAAGTGATCTTCGAAGAGTTCAAGGGCACCGGAAACATGGAGCTGCGACTTGATCGCAAGACTGCAGATCGACGCATTTACCCCGCCATTGACGTCGAGCAATCCAGTACCCGCCACGAAGAACTTCTCTTTGATCGTCAACAACTCGCGATGGTCTGGAAACTGCGCCGAGTTCTCAGTGCGCTCGAAGGCGACGGCCGTTCGGGCGCCGGCCTCGAACTGTTGATCGACAAGCTCAAGACCACCAAGTCGAACGACGAGTTCTTGTCCGAGATCGCCAAGAACCCAACCCCCGGCGCCTAGCGATCCCAACCGCGCTCGACTCCCTGGGAATCAGGCCCGCAGCGATGCGGCCTGGACGACAACCCGGTGAAGGCGTGTAGGCTCTCCGCCTTGTGAAGACCGACATCCACCCCGAATACATCGAGTGCTCGGTGCAGTGCTCCTGCGGCAACACGTTCACGACTCGTTCTACGGTGTCGTCGCTGCGGGTCGAGCTGTGCTCCGAGTGCCACCCCTTCTTTACCGGCAAGCAGAAGCTGGTTGACACCGGTGGGCGCGTCGAGCGCTTCAACCGCCGGGCCGCCAAGGCTGCACCGAAAGCGACGAAGAAAGCCGGCGAAGCCGAGGTCGAATAATCGCGCCACTGGGCGCTGAGGTGCTCACGGCGGTTCGAGGTACTGCGACGCCAGCCGGCTGCGAGTTCACTCCGCTGGCATGAATCCTCCATTTGAAAATCCTGGGTCGCTCTCGGCCCAGGATTTCGCATTATTCGCAACATTCGCGATGAATGTGAATATACGCGCTATTGCAGGGCATTCGGGGAATTCGGTACATTAGTCGAACTTACGAGCTATTCGTCCGATTCCTCAGCTTTCGGAGCACCCCGGCCTTATGCGTAAATCCCTTCCCCCCTCCATCGAGCGACTGGTCTGCCGCCCCGACGGTTCTGCCCGTTTCGGTCGCATCAATGCAGTGCTCATCGCACTGATCCTGGTCGTCGCCGGGGTCATCCCTGCGTTTGCGACTGGCTCGTCGTCGATTCAGCCCCGCAGTGCTTCGCCGCTGCTGAACT
>JBMOIW010000034.1:0-19394 GCA_049317145.1 Acidimicrobiia bacterium | reverse complement strand
CCGTTCGCCTTGATCCACAAGACGCGGAAAGTGTGCTCATCCGCTTCTTTGATCGGTATGGCGCTGATATCGACGAAGGGGCGCAGCGCAAAATCGATCGGTTACTTGGACGGGAGGATTTTCGGCGCGCGTTCGGTGGCGAAATCGGGGATATCACCTATCCGCCGCGCACGTTGGAGTTCTACGTTGCTGCGCTCACGCGCAGTATCGACGCGGCGCGCCTCGCGCAACGCAACTTCAAAGTGGTGCTCGATTATTCGTTCGGAGCGGTGTCGCTCGCCATGCCGGTCGTCTTGGCCAAGATTGGGGCGGAGGTGTTGGCGATCAACCCCTTTGCCGCAACGGCGCCGCGGGACAATCTGCGCGCCGATATGGCCATGCGCGCGGCGCGCGTTGCCGACATGGTGCGTGCTTCCGGTTCGGACCTTGGGGTGTGTTTCGATCCCGGGGGCGAAACCGCGATATTCATTGATGACAGCGGGCGCCAGCTCAGCGATGAAGACGCGCTGTTGACTCTCGTGCGACTCGTCGTCGGCGCAACCCCAAACGCACGCATTGGCCTGCCCGTTGCGGTAAGCCGCGAAGCGGAACGCATCGCACAACGCGCGTCTGCGTCCATCGTGTGGACCAAACTTTCGGCAGCACACCTCATGGAGGTGGCCCGCAACGGCGATGTTGATTTTGCGGCGTCCCAAGAGGGTGGCTTCATCTGGCCCGACTTTTTCCCGGCGTACGACGCAACGGCCACGATGGTAAAACTGCTCGATCTGCTCGCGGCCTCGGGACAGCGGCTCTCGACAATTGTGGCCCAACTTCCGACATTCCACGTTGCGCACGAACGGGTGCCGACTCCATGGGAGTGCAAAGGGATGATCATGCGCGAGATGGTCGAGCTGGCCAAGGATCGTGAGGTGTTGCTCGTCGACGGCGTGAAGCTGCCGACACATTCCGGCTGGGTGCTAGTACTTCCCGATCCGGAGGAACCCACCACTCATGTGTGGGCGGAGGCCGAAAGCGACGATGCGGCCGGGGCGCTTGCTACTGAGTACGGCCGAAGGATCGCAGAGCTTGTGCAGACCTCGCGAGGTTCCGCATAGCATCGTGCGATCGATCGGAGGGCATGTGCAGTTTCCAGTGGACCTGCGGTACAGCAAAGAGCACGAGTGGGTGCGTGTCGACGGCGCGCAGGCACAAATCGGTATCACCGACTTTGCGCAGGACGCGTTGGGCGATGTGGTATTCGTGCAACTTCCCGATGTTGGCCTTGAGGTCATTGCCGGGGCTTCCTGTGCCGAAGTGGAATCCACGAAGTCGGTTTCCGAAATTTTCGCGCCCGTATCCGGAGTGGTGATCGCCGTCAACGCGCAACTCGACGCAGCACCGGAGCTCGTGAATGCCGACGCGTATGGTGCGGGCTGGCTGATGCGCATCGAGCTCAGCGACTCCGGAGAAGTCAACGATCTCATGGATGCCGCGGCATACGAAGCCTTTATCGCCGGGGCGTGAGAGGATGACCCGCTGGGTGCTCGTCGACGATCTCGCATCCTCGAGATCCGCCGAGGAGCACATGGCGCTCGACTACGCAATGTTGGCCGCGGTACGAGCCGGCAGTCCCGCAATGTTCCGGTTGTACCAGTGGACCAACCCGACATTGTCGATCGGCCGCTTCCAAGTCGACGATGAAATCGACGGGGATCGTTGTCGTGCGCTCGGGATCGACGTGGTGCGTCGACCCACGGGTGGACGCGCGTTATTGCATGGCGCTGACCTCACCTATGCGGTCGCGATGCCGGCTCCGGTGACCGGAGTGCTCGCAAGTTACGCCTATCTCGCGCGTGCGCTCGCTGCCGGCTTGGCGCGTTGTGGCGTTCACGCCGATGTGGCAATTCGTAACGGCGATCGGGGCCAGGCGTGCTTCGCCAGTCACGAGGGAGCGGACCTGGCTGTTGCTGGTCGCAAGATTTGTGGCTCGGCGCAACTCCAGCAGGATGGCGCGTTATTGCAACACGGAGCGATCCTGCTTGATCGCCTTGCGGTCAATGAGACGGACGTCCTTGCGTACGCGGATGCGCAGCGCCGCACCCGTGAAGCCCAGCGACTCGTCGACGCGACGGTGACCCTGCGGGAACTGGGAGCTCCGCATGACGCGCCCACCGTTGCCGCCGCGCTCATTGCCGGGTTCGGCGAGGCGCTGGACGTGCAGTGGGAGCCACCGAGCGAAGCACCGGTGGTCGAAGATCTGATCGGCACCACGAATCGGCTGTCCGCGCCTGTACCGAGCGCCTAGCCTAGAGCTCGTGATTCGTTGTCCGGACTGTCGCCACGAAAACCCTGATGGGCTCGAGTTTTGTGCTGCGTGCGGCGCGCCCTTGGTGAATGGTGAAACCACGTTGGTGCACGCGGTCGTTGCACCGCACGTTGCAATCAGCCCGGCGCAGCAACAACTCGTTGCCGATGTGCCGGCCGGAATCGGAGTCCTCGTCGTGGAACGCGGACCCCTGGCCGGCAGTCGTTTCTTGCTGGAACGGGAGCAGACCCGAATAGGGCGTCACCCAGATTCCGATGTGTACCTCGATGACATCACCGTGTCGCGGCGTCACGCCGCAATCGTGCAAGAAGATGCTGGGTATCGGTTGCGAGATGTCGGGTCCCTCAACGGTACCTATCTCAACAGTGCGCGGGTCGACGAACTCACGCTGCGTCCGGGGGACACGTTGCAGATTGGTCGTTTCTACTTGCTGTTTCTTACGGGTTTGGAGTCGGCATAACTCATGGCCTCCGAATCCCATGCGTCGATCGGCGAGGTGCTTGCGCAACTGCACAGCGAGTTCCCCGATGTCACTATCTCGAAGATTCGATTCCTCGAAAGCCAAGGACTTATTGATCCCGAACGTACGCCGTCCGGGTATCGCAAGTTCTATGAACGCGATGTCGAACGGTTGCGGTGGATCTTGTTACAGCAAAAAGACAACTTCTTGCCGCTCAAAGTAATCAAGGATCGACTCACCGAAATGGATGCGCGTGGGGTGTTGCCGAGCGCAGCGAACGCCAACGATGCAATGGACGCGTCTGACGTAATTGAGGCCGTTGACGCGCCCAAGGTGACGAAGCGCACGCGACGTAGCAAGAAGAGCGATCCCGCAACCTTGGTGCATACCGACTCGCCGTCGCGCGTCGAAATGCCAACGTTGCCGCTCGACGACGGCGCTTCCGACGATCTTGCTACGAGTCCTTCGGGGGCGAGCTTTACCCGCGGTGAGCTTGCGAAAGCGAGCGGATTGACGGAACAGCAAATCGCCGAATTGGAGTCCTACGGATTGTTGGCTCCACTCGGCCAGGTGGGCGATCACGTTCTCTTCGACGAGGAAGCCTTTGCCATTGCGCGCAGTGCTGCAGGTTTCTATCGACGGGGGATCGAAGCCCGACATCTGCGGATGTATCGCAGCTTCGCCGAGCGTGAGGCAGCGCTCTTTCAACAAGTGGTTTTGCCGCTCCTCAAACAGCGCAATCCCGAAGCCCGGCGAGTTGCGCACGACGAAATCGGTGAGTTGGCCAAGTTGGGTCGAGGGTTGCGGGCGGCGTATTTGCGCTTGGCAGTTGCCGAGCTTCTCGCCGAGTGAACCCACCGGTCCCGCACCTGGTGTTGTCGCGCGAGGGGATTGCGCACCATGTTGGGAGAATCGCCCGAGAAATTGAAGCCGCGCACCCGAACGGCGTGGTGCTGGTGGGCGTACTCAAAGGTTCGCTGGTGTTTTTGGCCGATCTCGCTCGAGCCCTGGAGCACATCGCCGTCGAGGTCGACTTTCTTGCGATCTCGCGGTTCGCCCCCGATAGCGGTCGAGTCCGGATTCTCAAAGACCTGGACACGGACGTTGTCGGACGTGATGTCATCGTTGTGGAGGACATCGTCGATACCGGACTCACGCTCGGATACTTGCTCCGCCAACTCGAGGACCGAGGAGCTCGTTCGGTAGAGGTCTGTACCTTGCTCGATCGAGCTTCTCGTCGGATTGTTCCGCAGGCGGTCGACTATCGCGGCATCGAATGCGATGAGGGTTTTGTCTTGGGTTATGGACTGCATGTTCGCGATCTCTATCGCAATTTGCCGTTCATTGTTGCGGTGGACCGGGACACGGTGCATTCGAATCCCGCAGCATTTGTAGACGTCTTGTACGGATCGGGTGCGTCGTGACCACCGATACTGCCTTGGTGGAATTCTGATCGCAGAAGTGCGTGCTAACGTCGCGCGCCGAAAGGGGAGTGTCGTGATTCGGGTGTCGCTTGTGGGCGTGCGCGTCGAAGTGCCGTCCAACCAACCCATCGTGTTGCTGCGCGAAGAAGACGGCAACCGGTACCTTCCGATTTTCATCGGTGCGCCCGAAGCAACGGCGATCGTGTACGTCCTCCAAGGGATGACGACACCGCGCCCGATGACCCACGATCTCGCAACCACCATGTTGCACGAGCTTGAAGCGCGCATCACCCAGATCGTCATCAGCGATGTGCAGGACGGAACGTTTTTTGCGGACGTAACTTTCGAGTCACCGAGTCATCGCTTTGTGCTGTCAACGCGACCCTCGGACGCAATTGCGCTTGCGGTGCGTAGCCCCGAGCCGGTGCCGCTCTTGGTCGAAGAGCACGTGATGGAGGAAGCGGGCGTAGTCTTTGATTCTGAGGACGAAGAGGACGAGATCGAGGAGTTCCGCGAGTTTCTCGAACAAGTCAACCCCGAAGACTTCGTCTAGCGGCTGTGGAAAACCCTAAGCCTGCGCCCTACGGTTACGGCGCTGAGGCTCACCTGTAACGAAAGGTTGACTCCGCGCGCGCGGGGGTTTAGCGTTGCAACGGCGTAACTACGACCGTGTGGTTCGAAAGGACACCAGTGGCAGCGAAAAAATCGGTAACCGTGCAGCCGTCTTTGCTCGACCCGGCTCCCGTTGAAACCGGCTTTCGTGGACCGGAAGTCTGCAAGATCATCGGTATCACCTACCGCCAACTCGATTATTGGGCACGCACCGATTTGTTGCGACCGTCCTTAAGCGATGCTCGCGGATCGGGAACGCAGCGTCGCTACTCGTACCGCGACCTCGTCGCGCTCAAGGTCATCAAGAGTCTTTTGGACGCTGGGGTCTCGCTCCAAAGTGCGCGCACGGCAATTGAGTATCTGCGGACGCATTTCGGCGAGGACGTCGCCTCGGCCAGCTTGGTGTTGCAGGGAACAGATTCGGTGTTGGCGCGCTCGGGCGAAGATCTGGTGGACCTCGTGCGTCGGGGTCAAGGTGTGCTGAACATCGTTCCGCTTGGACCCGTAGTCACCGAACTCGATGCCCAGATCGTTGAGCTCGGTGCCGCGCCGGTGCGTCAGCCGGAAGTGCCAACGCTCGATGCAATTGCGAGGGGTTGACCGACCTGTCGGCGCGGCGCGAACCCGATAGTGCCGGAGATTCCCTTCCGCACGAATCCGTGGCGTTCGCGCACAACTCTGAACGGCAATTCGCGAAGCTGCTCGACTTCTATGCGATTGCATGGGAGTACGAACCGACAACATTCGTGCTCGAAGAAGACCGCAACGGGAATCCGGTGCAAGCGTTTTCCCCAGACTTTTTCTTGCCTGCGTATGATCTCTATATCGAGATCACCACGCTGAATCAAAAGTTGGTTACCAAGAAGAACCGCAAAGCACGTCGGCTCCGAGAGCGGTACCCGGACGTTCGTATCAAAGTGCTGTATCAACGGGATTACTTGCATTTGTTGGTCAAATACGGACTTGAACCGCCATCCCAACTCGCCCAAGAGTGGGGAACGCCAGCGGAGAATATCTTCGGTGTGGGACTCCTCGACGTGGCATCGCCAGACACGGGAGCGCAAAGCGCATGACACGACAGTCGCCATTGCACGCAGCCCACGAACGTGCCGGGGCACGCATGATGGAGTTCGGTGGCTGGGAGATGCCGCTGCAGTACCTCGGCGTTGTCGAAGAACACGAGGCATGCCGGCACGACGCCGTGGTGTTTGATGTGTCGCATCTTGGGTCCGTGGCCGTGGATGGCCCCGGTGCATTCGGCGCGTTGCAGTGGGCGCTCACCAATGATCTTTCGCGCATTGCCCCCGGGCGCGCGCAGTATTCGCATCTGCTCGATGCCACGGATGCCCATGTCGTCGACGATGTCATTGTGTGGTGGGTTGGGCCAGAATCCTTCGTCGTGATGCCGAACGCGTCGAACACTGCGCCGATCGTTTCGGTATTGACTGCTGCAGCCAACGAACGTGGTGGCGCACAGGTCACCGATATCACCGTGGACCGCGCCGTGCTTGCGATCCAAGGTCCGAATGCTCGAGCTCGCCTCAGCAAGGTGTCGCCCGAGGCGGCTGCAGTGAAGCGATTTGACGTCACGACGGTACCGTGGCGAGACACCAGTCTTGTCGTGGCCGGCACCGGCTACACGGGTGAGGACGGCGTCGAAATACAAGTACCGGTGGCACACGCCGATGCGTTCTGGCGTGCGCTCCTCGATGCCGGAGTCCGTCCCGCGGGCCTCGGGGCTCGCGACACGTTGCGGCTCGAGATGGGGTACCCGCTGCACGGTCACGAGCTTGGCCCCGGCATCACGCCCCTCGAGGCCGGTCTGGGCTGGGTGGTGCGCACCGATAAGGGGCCGTTTCGCGGTCGGGAGGCACTTACCACCCGGGCCGATGCGGGAGTGGATCGATTGCTCTTTGGGCTGCGGGGCGAAGGCCGCCAGATTCCCCGAGCGGGATGTGCGGTGTATCTCGATGATGCGCCGATCGGTGAAGTGTCGAGCGGGAGCTTTTCGCCCACACTGGGTTGCGGAATTGCGCTCGCATTTCTTTCGCCCACCGTCGCCGAAGGGCATTCCGTCGAGATCGATATTCGAGGTCGCCGCGTGCCGGCGATGATTGTGCCGCTTCCCATCTTGGCCCGGTAGCGGCAATCCGGGGACGACCTGGCCCCGCCTGCGAGAATACGGCGGAGTAAAGGAGTCCACTGTGGGAGCACGATTCGCTGATCGACACATCGGGATGTCGGCGGCAGACCAAGAAGCAATGTGCGCGGCGCTCGGGTTCGCAAACCTGGACGCGTTGATCGATGCAATTGTCCCCGAACCCATTCGCGAGCGCACGCCGCTTGATCTTCCCGCGGCGCGCACCGAATCGGAGGTGCAGCGCGATCTCGCAACGTACGCGCAGGCGAACACCGCCAACGTTTCGATGATCGGTCTCGGATACTCCGACACGATTACTCCGCCCGTCATTCGCCGCAACGTGCTTGAGAACCCTGCGTGGTACACCGCGTACACGCCCTACCAACCAGAAATCGCGCAAGGCCGCCTCGAAGCGCTCTTGAACTTTCAGACCATGGTGTGTGAGCTCACGGGCATGGAACTCGCCAACGCGTCGTTGCTCGACGAAGCGACGGCGGCCGCCGAGGCAATGACCCTGCTCCATCGGTTGGCGTCGACGAATACTTCCGTGTTTGTGGTCGATGCGGACTGTTACCCCCAGACCATCGAAGTGGTGCGCACGCGTGCAGTGCCCCTCGGCATCGAGGTTGTCGTTGCCGACGTTATGGAGCCTCTTCCGAACGACACCTTCGGGGTCTTGTGTCCGTACGTAGGTGCAAGCGGGTGCGTGCGACCGCTCGCCCCGATTGCGGCGCATGTCCATGAGCACGGAGCCCAGTTGGCAGTAACCGCGGATCTGTTGGCCTTGGTGGCGCTGGAGGCTCCCGGCGTATGCGGTGCCGATGTCGTGATCGGTTCGACGCAGCGCTTTGGTGTTCCGCTTGGTTTTGGTGGGCCGCACGCGGCGTACATCGCAACTTCAGAACGGGCCAAGCGCGTCTTGCCCGGACGGCTCGTTGGGGTATCGCTCGACGCTGCGGGTAACCCGGCGCTGCGCTTGACGCTGCAAACGCGCGAGCAACACATTCGGCGCGAGAAAGCCACGAGCAACATCTGTACCGCGCAGGCCTTGCTTGCGGTCGTTGCGGCAATGTATGCGTCGTATCACGGTCCCGAGGGACTGCAAGCAATTGCGGATCGCGTGGCCGGGTATACCGCGGCGCTCGCCTCGGTGCTTTCGACGCACGGTGTGGCAGTGATTACCGACGCTGGGTTTGACACGATCACGGTCAACACTCCGGGACGGGCCGACACCGTGTGCGACGCGGCGGGCCAGGCAGGTATCAACCTGCGGCGTGTCGACGCGGATCATGTTGCGGTTTCCTGTGACGAAGTCACAACTCCGGAAATCCTCGTTGGTGTAGCCGAGGCGTTTGGCGTGCACTCTGCTCCGGGCGCGTTTACCGAGAGTGCGGCGCAGACACTCGTGCCCGACGCCGCGCGGCGACGCTCTCCGGTGCTCACGCATCCAGTCTTTATGCAGTACCACTCCGAGACCGAGATGCTGCGCTATTTGCGCCGATTGTCGGACCGAGACTTGGCGTTGGATCGCACGATGATTCCGTTGGGTTCGTGCACGATGAAGCTCAATGCGACCGTGGAGATGGAACCCATTTCGTGGTCGGGGTTCGCGCAACTCCACCCGTTCGCGCCCAGTGACCAAACGGCCGGGTACCGAACCCTCATCTCCGAGCTTGAGACGTGGCTCGCGGAGATCACCGGGTACGACGCAGTGAGCCTGCAGCCGAACGCAGGTTCCCAAGGGGAGTACGCAGGGTTGCTGGCAATCCGTGCGTATCACGCGAGCCGTGGGGAGCCGACGCGCACGGTATGTCTGATACCAAGTTCTGCCCACGGCACCAACGCTGCGAGTGCCGTTATGGCAGGAATGGATGTCGTGGTCGTCGAATGCGATGATCACGGCAACGTCGATGTCGACGATTGCAAGGTCAAAGCCCATCAGTACGCCGATCGTCTCGCCGCGCTCATGATCACGTATCCGTCGACCCATGGCGTGTTCGAGACGAGTGTGCGCGAGCTGTGCGCGATCGTGCACGAGTGTGGCGGGCAGGTGTATCTCGATGGTGCAAATCTCAACGCACTCGTCGGAGTGGCAAAGCCGGGTCACTTCGGTGCAGACGTTTCGCACCTCAACTTGCATAAAACCTTTTGCATTCCGCACGGGGGTGGCGGTCCGGGTGTTGGTCCTATCGGCGTTGGCGCGCACCTTGCGCCGTTCTTGCCCAACCATCCGTTGGTCGCCGAGGCCGGTCCAGCGACTGGCGTTGGACCGATCGCTGGCGCGCCGTGGGGGAGTGCGGGAATCCTTCCGATTAGCTGGGCGTACATTGCGCTCATGGGCCCCGATGGGCTACTTGCGGCCACCAAAGCGGCGATGCTCGCGGCAAATTACGTGGCGCACCGCGTGCACGATGCATTCCCGATTTTGTATCGCGGCGAACGTGGACTCGTCGCGCACGAATGCATTTTGGATCTGCGCGACATCACCGCACGTACGGGTGTCACCGTCGATGACGTCGCGAAGCGGTTGATGGACTACGGATTCCACGCGCCGACCATGAGTTGGCCGGTGGCTGGCACCTTGATGGTGGAGCCGACGGAAAGTGAGTCACGAGCCGAACTCGATCGTTTCTGCGATGCGCTCCTTGCGATTCGAGCAGAGATTGCCGACATCGAGCGGGGAGCGGTGCGCTATGCGGACTCCGCACTTGCCCACGCGCCCCACACTGCCGCGGCTGTCGTGGCGACGGAATGGAATCACCCGTATTCGCGCGAGCAAGCAGCACTCCCCGTATCGGGCCAAGCGACGAGCAAATATTGGCCGCCGGTAGCTCGAATCGATGCGGCATACGGAGATCGCAATGTGGTGTGCACTTGTCCGCCGGTGAGTGCGTACGCCGAGGAGCGCCCGATAGCTCACGGAAGGTGATTGCTCTCTAGGCTAGGGAAATGCTGCATCGAGAGTGGATCGAGTGCGACTTCTACGCCG
Organism: Acidimicrobiia bacterium; assembly: GCA_049317145.1. GTDB lineage: Bacteria > Actinomycetota > Acidimicrobiia > IMCC26256 > JBMOIW01 > JBMOIW01. The sequence continues at coordinate 9,461 of JBMOIW010000034.1, read as the reverse complement.
ACCTTGGGGTGGCGCGTGACGCCACTGCAGAGGAAATCTCGGAGGCCTACCGCACCCGGGCACGCAACCTGCATCCGGATCGCAATCCGGGCGACCCGGAAGCGGAAACTCGATTCAAGGCGCTCTCACGAGCCTATTCAGTATTGGGGAATACGCATCGTCGCGCGCAATACAACGCGGCGCGCGACCGCGTCTTCGATCGTGGGGTAGCACCCACCCCCGGAACGACGCGACCCGAGATGCGCAGCGCGACTCCACGGCGCGCGCTGACACTGCGGCCGTCGGTTGGGTTTGTTCTCGCGGCAATCTGTTTGGCTTCGGGTTTGGGCATCAGTGCTTGGATCGTGATTGCGACGCGAAGCGCGACCGAATTGCGCCGTCGGGGAAATGCGGCGACCGGGGTGGTGGTGTCCGAAGCTCCGATTGCACAGGTGCGTTTCACGACCAGTGATGGGGAAGTGGTGACGGCCGCCGCACCCCGGGCTCGGGATCGGCGAAACGGGGGTTACCGCCTCGGCGAGGCGGTGGCATTGCGTTATGACTCGACCAAGCCGACGCATCTGGTGGCCGATGAGTCGCAGACGGCTCGCGTTGTCACGATGTGGATCATTGCCATCAAGCTGCTGGTGTGTGGCCTGATTTTGGGGGCCATGGCGTGGTATCGAATGCGCCGTCCGATCGAAGGCGGTTGGACGCCAAGTGTGCAGCGACAACCCTTGCCGAATCCGACGAATGGGACGTAAGGTACAGCCTTTACTCGGTCGCCGTGTGGTTCTGGGGCGGCTCGCAAACCGGTAGGAGCTCCCCCCGAATGCGTGCGTGCGCAATGAAAACCAAAGTCCTTGGGCGTTAGGGTGAACCCAATGCAACCCGATGAGCCTGATCTCGGAGCCGACGAGGCTGCATCGAAACGTGTCGGCGCGATGCAATCTCCATTCCGTCGAGTATTGGAATCGGTAGCAAAGGTTGAGCTCCTGGAGCGCCAGGCCCTCAAGCGAGTGTTACCGACCATGGTTGCTTCCGGGGTAATGCAGCGCACCCCGTGGCCCGTCGTCCAAGCGGTGGGGACAGGGCTCTTTTTGGGATCGGGTCTGACCCTGGGTGCTTCCTATGCCGACGTCGCTGCTCGCTCCCGTGAACTTAAGCGACGAGAGCAGCGCGCAGTTCGCAACGGTCAGTACAAGTCGGCAATGCTGTACTGCGCGGCGCGCAGCGTAAGCCTCGGCTATCTGCCCAACGGTCGCAGGCGGGCGGCAACCGCCGCCTTACGCGTTATCGAGTACGCGGCGCGCACCGGGGATCCCCTCGAACTGCGCTCGGCCTGCGAACTCGCAACGCTCGGAATCAAGGATCATTCGCTCCCTCGGAGCCGCAACGTCGAAGCGGTGTTGCATCGTTCGTGTGAAATCATCAGTGAATGGGACGACGTGTTATCTCGCGTTGTTGCGCGGCATTCCCTGTTGAAATTCATGCACGCAGTCAACTCGAACCACATCGGATTGGCGCTGGTCGATCTCGGGACCGACCTGTATCGCAGTGCCGAACTGTTCACCGGCACGCTAGCGATCTCCGATATCGAGGCCGAGATCTTGCAGACGGTCGCCGGAATGACGCTCGGCAGAACCGATGTTGTTGGGTGGGCGTTAGACCAAGCGGGTGAGGAGCTGCGCGACGGCCTGGCCTATGAATTGATTCGCGCTGGTGCGCCCCAGGCAGATTGCGTTGCACGCCGTCTAATAGAAGAGCAGGTGGTCCCGCCCGGCATTGTCTTCGCGGCGTATGCAAATGCGATGGATGTTTCTCACGACCCGAGGGCCACGGTCTTTCGTTCGGTTGTCGACCGAGCCAACGGCGACTACACGGCCGCATTGGCCCTCATCGGCGTTGCCCGTCCGACCCCCGGCATGGGGCCCATCTCCCGCACCTGAGTTGCGTCGATAGCACCGTTTGTCGTTATGGGTCCCTTTAACTTTTCGCTGGCACTGCAATCTGTTTCCGAATTCTCGGTCGCTGATCGGGTGCAGATGCAGGTCGTCAATCAAATGGAAATGGCGAATCGTACGATTCAAGCGGCGATGGTGCGAACGATGGTGGGACATGCTGCGTTGGCCCCGTTGGCGATGATCGCCGGCGCACCGACGATCGCGACCACCTACGTCATCGGCTCGGCATCGGCTGCGGCAACGATGTACGCGCTCTCAGCGGCAAAAACGGCGCGGCGGTTGCGACGCATGGTGCAAAAATGTGAGCGTTCCGAGGATTATCGACTCGCAGCAGCGATACAAGCAATGCGGGTCGATGTGCTCTTCACCCTTCCGCATGGTCGGGGCCGAGCATTGGCGGCACTCTTCGATGCCGTGCGGTTAGCTGCGTTGGCAGAAGCGAACGAACTCGGGGTACGAATCGCCCAGATTGGAAAGGTGGCGATCGTGGCACAGCCGTTGGTAGCGCGGGCAAGTGTGCAGCGCGCGTTTGTACGCACCGCGGAGCAGATCGGCCGTATCTCCGACGCACGTCGTCGTGCCGCGGGGCGGCTCGTGCTGAGCCAATTGTGTGAGCTATCGAAACTCGGCGCTAACGCAAGACTCAAGCTGGACGCAGCGCGCGATTACATTGAAATCGCTGCCAAATTGGGATCCGACTCGCTCGATCCGGGAGTCGACACGTTGGTGTTGTTTGTGCACCAATCACACGTCGATGATTCGTCGTATGTCACGATTGCGCTTCGGCAAGCGGCAGAGCTCATGGAACAAGGTTTAGGGGAGTTGTACCGACGTTGCGGTGCATCGGAAGCCGACGCCGCCGTTCGTGTCCTCGCACAAACCGAGCCGCCGCGCTTTGTGCTGGATGTGTATAGCAAGGTGCTTTACGAACAACACGATCTTCGTTGGCCCGCATACAGCACGCTCATGCGCAATACCTCCGACCACGAGCTCGCAAGCGTGTTGGCCGTGATTGGGGGGCAACGAATGCTCGCGCCTGGAACGGAACCAGGGAGAAGTTTGTGACCGATCAAGCGCACGACAATACGGAGATCCCCGTCGAAATCAGCGAGCTGCAACCGTTGGTACGAGCGGCGCGTCTGATGAGCGCTCAGCTGGTCGCCCTCCGCATTACCCGGCCACTGCAGACACTTGCGGTCGGTGGAACGATCGCTTCGTTTGCGACCTCACCGTTGCGAGATTTCGCTCCTACGATGATGACGTTGGCATCAGGAGTGGTGCTCTCTCGTGAGTCGAATCGCGCAGCGCTGAGCCTTTGGATGCGACAACGAGCGCGTAAGAGTGCAAAGCGTGGGGAGTGGCGCTTGGCGTCGGGCTTCGAGACCCTTGCGATCTGTCCTTATGAGCGCCGCGCCGGCTTCGACGTGTGGCGCACTCGACGGATGCTCCAGGCAACTCATTATGCAAGCAACGGTACGGATCCCTTGCTGCTCGGCGTTTTGACGCACGAAACCGGACGCCAGATCGAAACGTTGAAACCCGCTCAGAAGCACCGCATGCGGCGTGCGCTTGTGAAATTCGCAGCTCGAGCCGAGCAACATGACTCTCCGATCCTGAGAGCCCAGGGACGCCTTGCACTCTGGAATGCAACGGCTCGGATTGACGCATCCTTAGCGCTTGACGGCGAGGGAGTTACTGAGCAGTTCCATACGGCCTGTCGCGATGTACTGACCGGCCTGGGAAGTGCGTATGAAGCGCTTGGAGCCGATGGCGCGGACATCATTACCCGGGCGTTACACGTGGCGTTTCCCGAATGTCATGTGCTTGAGCTTTACGCCGACGTGCTCGAAGAATCTGGCGACCACCGGATAGGGTTTTTGCGCAAGTTCCTTGCCGATTCCGATCCTCGAAAAGTCGCCGCTTGGTGTTTGCTCGGCGGAACTTCGGAGATGGCGCCACACCCGTGGATGTACGACCGGGAACACCCGAACGCTGCGGTGGCACTCAGATAGTTCCTGAAATCTGTCACCTGACATAACGAAGATTATGGGCGGTATGGGGTAGTGGGATCGCCCAAGGATGGCTGGTCCCACCGGTATTGTGGGCCCATGAAGATGCGCCTAGGTACCGCCGTGATTCTTGTCCTCTCGACCGTATTGGTCGCTTGTGGCGGATCGAAAAAGGCCTCGCAACCCGAGTCGGAGTTTTCGGGGAATCCCGTAACGGTCCAACAGGAGCTTTTGAACCAGACGACCGATGAAGGGGTCTTACCGAAAGATGCAGCGCTGCAGCTCTTTGTAATGCAGTACGGCCCACTCCCTGGGGTGAACCCGGTGAAGGGCAACCTCGGGGAACCGACGGAAGGAACCTTGGCGATTCGTTCGGTTGTTCGGTATTGGGATGAGCTTACGGAGGCGCAGCGGATTGCGATCACCGAGTACATCGATCGTCCGGGCTTCGATCCGCGGTCTTCCGCAAGCCCGACATCGAGTGCGCCGCCCACCACGGGAAAACCGGGTCGCAGCCGCCGAACGGATGCGGCAGCGGCGGCGCCCTATGTGGCATCTGCCAACGCGGTGATGCCGTACCTCGAACGCCATTTCGGTGCGCTGGGCGTTCCGCTCCAGGTCAATACGAGGACTCGCTGTGTACGCGTGCCGAGTACACGCAGTTGTGCTCTCGCTGACGCCGTTGTGTGGGACGGCAAGTGTGACATCAACGTGTACCCCAATCAGTTCCCGGCGCCGAGTGGTCCATCGATCACGCTCGCCCACGAAATTTTTCACTGCTATCAACAACAGTGGAACGGTGGCGTCTTGAGCGAAACGCGCAACTGGGTGCAAGAAGGCGGGGCCGAATGGGTCGGGATGACCATCAATGCCGAGGCCGGTGGTCCGGAGGACACGACGGTGCGCTCGAATTTCACTTGGTATTACGCGACCCCTACTCGCCCACTGTTTTCTCGCACGTATGACGCGGTGGGGTTCTTCGCGCTGGCGCAGCAATCCGGGGTGGACGTGATGGCGCGAATGCGGGCGGTCGTCGTCGCAGGGTCGAATCGGGCATCATTTGACGCGCTTGGCCTTCCCCTCGGTGAAGGGTTCTCGAGTGACTGGGCAACGACGCAACGGTCGGAGTCGAGCTGGGGAACGCGTTGGGCGTTGCGCGGACTTGGTGTTCCCACAATCACGCGTACCTTGGCGGTGAGCTACCGCGCCATCGGAAATGGTGCGTCCGCTGCGCTGGCATCCGTCCCGTACGCAACCGCGCAAGGCGCATACAACTTGCGCGCGGATCTCACCCGCATCACCTCTGCTCCGCCCTCGGCTGGCTATTTGCATGTGAGCACGCAAGAGCGGACATTGGCTGCGGTGCGCGATCAAATCTGGTGCACTTCGGACGACTTGTCGCGTTGTCGTTGTCCGGAGGGCACGCGCCAGGCCGGGCGCGAGTTTCCTCCCATGACCCCGGGCGAGACGGTGGTTGCCTTGGGCGCGGGAACTGCAGCCGGATCGATGCAGATACAAGGGGTTTCTCTCGAAGACGAGTGCGGCCGCGCCGGGCGCTGTCCGATCGGAAGCTTCCAGTTGACCTCCAACCCCACCGGTCGGCCCTTCACCGTGACGTCGGGTGGTATCGGCCAGATCATCACGGTTGCTCCCGATGGACAACTCGTGCAGAGTTTCGATCAATTCGAAACGATGGTGGGGACGAATCGCGGTGCCTCCTTTACGATCAGTGCGCGCGGGCGGATCACTGCCACGATTGTGATTCCGGCCGGGGTGCAAAACCCGACTGGAATGCGGATCCAAAACCCGGACGGGTCAGGGTTGACTGGGTCGGGCGAGTTCGTGTTCCCGGATGGAACGCGGGTCGAGATTACCGGAGCCGATTTCCAGGCATTCCTCAGCGGGCTGACATCGCCCGAGAACACTGCGACGCTGAACTGTGAAAATGCCGATACCTTGACTGCCACAGCGGGAGGAATCGTCGAGACCTACCGGCGTATTGGCAGCTAGCGCTCCACACAGCGCGAACCGCATGGCAACACGTCGTGGCAGTTAGATCGAGAACGTGCGGGCATCGGGAATGATCCCGTGCGCCACCAAGAACTCGTACGTGCCGTCGGCGAGATCCCATTCGGGAAGCGCATCGAGGTCCACCCATTGCGCCGCGCGCGCGTCGCTGCCGGCCTCGAGGCGTTCAGGATCTAGCGGCACGACCACAAAATTCAAGATCACGTAGTGATACGGCTCGGGTTCGGCACCGATCCGCTCGGCCCAGCCGAGCAACCGTTCGACAATGCCTTCGATGCCGGTTTCTTCGCGCAGTTCCCGCAGCACCGCTTCGAGGAGCTCCTCCCCGAACTCGACGTGTCCCCCGGGGAATGACCACCGCCCATCTTGTGGAGCGTGGTCACGCTGGATCAACAACAGTCTGCCGTCGTTGATCACGACGGCACCCACACCGACGTGTGCCTGGGTCACGGGAGGTCGCGCGAAACAATCAGCATGCGAGATTTCATGCCGGCAGTCTCAAAGAAGTTTTTGGTGTCGCGGGTACCCGGTAACGCCATTGCATCCAGCGCAACGCATGATTGCTCGTTCGCCCACGCGATGATCTCGTTGAGGATGGATTCGCCGAGCCCCACCTTGCGGGCGTCGGGCAGCACATAGAGCTCGGGAATAACGGCGCGCATCGAGCCATCGGCCAGCGGGATCGTGACGGCCCACGCATACCCCACGGGTACCTCGTCGATGCAGCCAATCACCAAGAGTTCGTCCGGCGCATTGAGTGCTGCAGCGAATCGGGAGTCGGGATCACGAGGGTCGGCTTCGGCAAGTTCCCAGAGGCGCCCGCCCCGTTCTTGATTGAGCTCGCTGCGCAGTGCGGCTGCGAGTGGTTCAAGCGCGGGAACGTCGTCTTCGGCAGCACGGCGAACCGTTTCCATCACGCGCTCCGCAGCGCGTCGATGCGACCCAGAATGGTTCGGCGGTTCCGATGCGCAGCTTCGTACGTGGCAATCGCATCACGATCGCCGGCGTTGAGATCGGCGAGGTGCTCGATGATTTGTGCAGCCGCAAGCGAGTCATAGTCCGCAATGGCAAGGGTTGCGGTTCGCGACTCGGTGGGTACGACCGTGGGTCGAGCGGTGGGTGCAACGTACGGATGCGCGTTCGCGGTTGCGGGCCACCAGTTTGCGAGCTGTTCCCCGAGCAGCGATTCGCCCATGGCTCGCAATTCGCGGACGCGTTTTTCGACCTCGGGCTTTCCGAACAAAACGGTGAGCTGTCCGATCCCCTTCGCTCGTGCCAGATCGGCATCGAACGCCTGCTCGCGCGCCGTGACGATGCTTCGGCCGCGCGCCACGAACATCTGGAAGAACGTCGGCGCGGTGTCGCGCAAGAAGTATGCGAGTCCCACGGGTGCATAGACGAACAACTCTTTGAGTTCCTGGACGGTATCGTCGGCCATGGCCTGGGAGTCTAGGGCGCGTGCTGCGGGCGAGGCGGTGTCACCCGCAGCCGCACAATGGCGAGGAGCACCACTGCGATGGTGCTCGCCAAGCAGGCCAACAGGACCCAGTCCCCGAACCGTGCGTAGGGAGTCGTGCCGCGGGTCGTGGTGGCGACCCCGCGCAACGTCGTGCGCTCGAACAGCTCCGTGTGTGCGCGCACGGTCCCCTGGGCGTCAATGTCCGCGCTGATTCCCGAGATCGCTGCGTGCAGAATCGGACGTCCGAGTTCGGCCGCTCGCCACTGCGATAGCTGCACGTGTTGCGCCGCGTTCGCGGAGCGCCGATAAGACCGGTTGTTTGTCGATACGACAATCCCCTGTGCGCCTCGACCCGTTGCGTCGCGCACGAGTCCCGAAAACGCGTTCTCAAAACAGATCACGGTAGTGAGGGGATGCCCGGCGACGGGAACAGCGATACTCCCCTTCCCCGGCGAGTATCCCGAGCCCACTTGTTCGAGTTGCGGCAACAACGTGCGCAACCATTCGAGGGGCACGAATTCGCCGAAGGGAACGAGGTGTTGTTTGCGGTATGACGCAATGAGGGTGCCGTCCGGGGCGTATATGCGGTTGGTGTTGTAGGTAGTGCCATTGGCCTCTTCGTTGACGTTGAGCATTACCCAGCTGTTGTATCGAGTCGCGAGGCGCACCACTCGGTCTCGAACGCTTGCATCCACTTCGGGATCGATCCCACCGAGGGCGGACTCCGGAAAGACGATGAGATCCAACGGGCCGTCGAGTTGTTCGGCCAACCCGAAGTGCGATTCGAGCAGATAGTTGTCGTCAAGTTCGGTTTGCGTGAGAGGTCGATTGAGGTTGTTCGCTTGCAGGAGCGCGTAGTGCAATGTTCCCGAGGTTGTTCCCTGCGGCCACCAGGCCCACGCGCTGACCACGATGACAACAACCGCAATCGACGTCAGCGCGGCGCGTCGGAATGGACGCCACGACCAACCGCGGCGCATGCGGATGAATCCTTCACCGAGATCCAGAAGCGCACCGTTGCACACGATGCACACGAACGACACCAGGAGCACTCCCCCAATGGGAGCGAGTGAACGAGTGGGCGCAAAGGGAGCGAGCGCAGTGCCCGCAGTCGCCCACGGCATGCCGCCAAACGGAACACGGGTACGCAGCCCTTCGATCGTGACCCACACCGCTGCTTCGATCCAGGGTCCACGAATGCGCACATTGCGAAGCAACGCCACGAGGTATCCGGTCAGGGTGGGAAACGCGGCCATGCCCAACAGGAACGGTCCGAACGCAACCACTCCGAAGTACCACATCCACGCGCAGATCACTCCGAAGGCAACCACTCCAAAGACCGCACCACAGAGGGCTGCTTGGCGCGGCGTGACTTGACGCCAGCACCACAGCAACGGGATGTACGCAATCGTGGCGAGTGGCCACCATCCGATTGGTGGGAACGTTGCCGCAGCGGCAAGCCCGGCAACGCCGGACCAGAGCACGAGTTGATGGAGTGGTCTCGCGCGTTGTGAGCTGCGAAGTTGTGCTGTCGCAGTCACGACCGAGCGTTACGCGCAGTCGCGACAGAGGCTGCGCGCCTCATCGGCAAGCATGTGGCGCGGCATCACCAAGAAGCACGATGAGCACAAGAACTCGCCGGGACGCCGCGGCACGATCTTGGTCGGACCGTCCCCGCGATCATCGGTCTCGGTCTCGTCCTCGTCGAAGATCTCTTCTTCATCCTCGTCGATCGCGGTACTTGCCACACGCTCTTGCAAGAGCGCGTCAAGCGGCGCTTCGACGTCGTCGGGGTGGAGTTCGTCGTCGATTTCGAGGACATCACTGTCGTCGTCTTCGGATTCGGTCGCAGTGTCGGTGGCGGTACCAACGGTACTTCCCACTTCGAGACCCGCGTCGAGATCGAAGTCCTCCGCACCCTCTACTGCAACGTCGAGGGCATCGGTTTCGAGGTCGCCCTCATCGATGTCGTCGGTTTCGAGGTCGTCGGTTTCGAGGTCGTCTTCATCGAGATCTCCGTCG
>JBMOIW010000033.1:0-19703 GCA_049317145.1 Acidimicrobiia bacterium | reverse complement strand
TATCCCATTTGCGTCGGGAGATCGAACGCGCAGCTCAGCCCCGTCTGGCCCGCGTCAAGCAAGAAGTGAAAACGCGCGTTCGTCGCTTCGGCCGTCCCGAACCCGGAGTACTGGCGCATCGTCCACGGCCGCGCCCGATACATCTCGGGGTAAACACCCCGGGTATACGGAGCGGCACCCGGCATGCCGAGTGCTATATCCGCATCAAAGCCATCGAGATCGGCCGCGGTGTAGAGCGGCTGGATCTCGATTCCGGAATCCGTGCGTCGTTCATCCATGCGCACGATCGTAGGGCGCGTGGTGTTGTGGTCAGGCGATCCGGTACAGCGCAAGCGTTCCGGCCGAAGCAAACGGGGTCGCGTTCGGGATTTCGGGAAGGGGTGCCGCAGGATCGACGACAACGAGCTGCAACCGCAGTATGGCTTCACGCGCGCCGATGGTGCGCGCACCAAAGATCAACGCGTTGTCGTTGGGTACTCGCACATCAAACCCATCGCGCACCCAAATGCTCACCAGCGACGACAACTGCATCGTCACCGGCGCGCCGCCATCGGTCACAAGGATGGCGCCGCGAAACGGCAACTGCGGACGCGCGGCCACCGCGAGTGGACCAACGGTTGTCGTCGCCGTCAACGGTCGCCAGGGTGCTGCCGAGACCACAAGCGCCACGCCAATCCAGAGCGTGACCGCAAGGCCACGCTGCACGCGGGGGTACCTCAGCGATACGCGCGCGACCACACCCGGAATCACCGTGATCACAGCAACACCGGCAACAACGAACAATGCCGAGATCCACGCCACGAGGTACGGCCAGAGTTCACGCTCCATGCGCGTGCACTGCACCACCGCGCTCACCCACACAAGCGACCCCAGCGCCAACAGTGCCAGCCCGTCACGACTGCGGTGACGAATCGCAAGTGTCGTCGTCACCACGAGCACCAGTGCGGTCATGACGAGCAACCCGCGCGACGGTGCGGGCCATTGCAGCAACACGTTGATCCTTCCCCCCGGCGCAAGTGCGCGTAACGGTGCAACAACTTCGCGTGCGGCAAAGTCAGCACTATCCCGCCATGCATGTTGCGGTCCTGATCCACGGGTCACGTAGCGCACGATGCCGTGCATATTTCCGCTTCCCCAGAGCTGGTTCCCGATAGGGAGTGCCCACACAACGCCCGCCAATGCAATGGCGCTGCCCGCCACCGGCGCAATGGATCGCCATTGCACTGCGCGTCGGTGCTGCCACCCGGTCGCACCGATTGTCGCGACGACGCAACACGCGACCGGAGCGGCGTATTGCAGATGTGACTGAAGCGCAAACGAACCGAATGCCACTATCGCGAGCCACCCCCAACGACCTCCGCACCACGCATCCCAACAACACAAAATAAAGGCGAGGAACGGCAATATCGAAACAATCGGATTCCACGGATCGGTCAATCCCAGCGGACCGAGGTACACGAGGTACACGCCGAGCACGGCACACGCTCCGAGTGCGCGCCACGTGTCCAAACGGCGAAACGCGACGCACACGACTGCGGTACACGCAGCTGCGTTCAAGAACGCGCCCGCAATCCACATCGAAACGGAGTAGCCGCCGGTTGCCCAATAGATGACCCCGATGAGATACGTCGCGAGCGGGCCGGGATGGTGCCAACCGAAACGCGAGTACGCCCCCAGCGTCGGCGGATGCGTGGCGAGGTCACGCAACTGCATCTCAAGCAATGCATGATCAGCGAACGGAACGAAGGGGTGATTCCGGCGCAACCAGATCTGCGTCGCCAACCCGAGGAACACCAGCCACACCCCAACCACCGCCACCGTCCGCAGCTGTAGGCGCTGGCGGGATACCGGCTCGGCCGCGGGGGCCACAACACTGGACTCCTGCAGTACTGCAACGCTGGTCATATGCGCGCAACCTACCCGCGGTTGGGCTAGACGGCCTCGGAGAATCGCCCGAACCTCGACGCTCCGCCGGGGTTCCGCCACGTCCCCGAGCGTTCCCGATTTAACACAAGATAAAACAATTTAACCCTTGACTTTGCACGATGGCATGAGCAAGATGCCGCCACTTTTCATTACGGAGGTCCTCATGACGAGCTGGCTCGCGATACAACCCTGGAACGACAAAGCAGTGACATCAAACGGTTACGACGCCCGTTCGGCCTATGCCGAACTGTTTTGGCTACCAACAATCGGCCCCACGTCGCTGCTGTTGCTGCGACACCTCGCCCACGAACTCGAACGTCATCCCGAAGGCATACATCTCTCGATCGCCGAGACGGCACAACGCTTAGGTATCGGCAACCGCGAAGGTTCGCAGTCCCCCATACGGCGCTGCATCGCCCGGCTTACGCAATTCGATCTGGCTCACCACGATGGCGGTGCTGCATACCGCGTCCGCACCACGCTGCCTCGCATTCCGGCCCGCCACTACTCGCGACTCCCCGATACGGTGCGTGCCGCGCTGACCCGCTGGCACGAACCCGTCGAGACATATGCGGCGCTGCAAGCACGGGCTCGGCGCAGCGCAGCGGTGCTTGCCGCCGAAGGTGCCTCGATGCTCCAAATCGAGCGCACGCTCGGCGCAATGGGCATACACCCCGCAGTGTGTTTCTCCGCGGCGCAATGGGCAACCGCGCAGCCGGATCTCGCTCACGTCTCTTAGTTCTCCGGCCCGTCCCGCCCCCAATCTGCTCCCGGGACGGGCCGGACTCCTCACCCCGTGGCTGGAATATCCGACCTATACGGTAGGTTTCCCAACCCAAGACACCTATGGCGACGTTTCGCGAGCTGCTCGCACAGACCAAGCAACACATCACCGAAATCGAACCGGCAACCGCAGCCGAGCGACTCGACGCGGCCACGTTTCTTGATGTCCGTGAGCTCGACGAGTTCGAACAAGGTGCGATTCCCAGCGCCGTCTTTCTCCCGCGCGGCCACCTCGAAGCACAATCCGAAACCCGTCTGCCCGATAAAGACGCATCGATCATCGTGTACTGCGCCGGAGGTGTCCGCTCCGCATTCGCGGCCAAGACACTGCAAGATCTCGGCTACCGCAACGTTGCGTCGATGATCGGCGGCTTTGGTCGCTGGAAAGACGAGGGGCGCCCATGGAGCGCGCCCGTGATGCTCAACGCCGAACAACGCAACCGATACCACCGCCACTTGTTGCTCCCCGAAGTCGGCGACGCCGGTCAACAAAAGTTGCTGGGCGCACGGGTGTTGCTGTTGGGCGCGGGCGGACTTGGATCACCCGCTGCGCTCTACCTTGCGGCAGCCGGCGTGGGCACAATCGGTATCGTCGACATGGATGTCGTCGACGCATCCAACTTGCAGCGACAAGTGCTCCACAATCTCGATCGCGTCGGCGAGCGCAAAGTGGACTCGGCGAAAAAGACACTGACGCGCATCAACCCCGACATCAATGTCGTGACCTACGACGTTCGCTTTGGCTCAGACAACGTGCTCGACATCATTGACGGATACGACGTGATTGTCGACGGGACCGACAATTTTCCAACGCGCTATCTCCTCAACGACGCGGCGCTCCTCAAAAACATCCCCGTCGTGCACGGATCGATCTTCCGATTCGAGGGCCAAGTGACGGTGTTCGCACCCCAAGTTGGCCCGTGCTATCGCTGCATGCTCCCCGAGCCCCCGCCCCCTGAACTTGCGCCGAGCTGCGCAGAAGCCGGCGTGCTTGGCGTGTTACCCGGCATCATCGGGTCGATCCAAGCACTTGAAGCGATCAAGCTGATCCTCGATCTCGGCGAACCTCTCATCGGCCGCCTCCTCGCGTACGACGCGCTCGAAGAGAGTTTCCGCACCTTTACGGTGCGTCGCGATCCGACGTGCCCCGCCTGTAGCGAAGGCGCCCAGATCGTGATTGCCGAATACGACCAGTTCTGTTTGCCGCACGCCACCCTCGCCGACGGCACCGACGCTCACTGACCCGCGGCAAGACGCGCCAGAAGTGAGAAAACCGGGAACTTTTTCTCCCCCTGCCTCCGTCTGACCTGATCAACGGAGCAGAACGCTCCACGTTCAGGAGCTTTCATGAAGCGAATCACTGTTGTGCTCGTCGCCATTGCGGTCATCGTCATCGGCGGTGTCGTGGGAACGCTTGCCGGATTACCGAACAAACCGACGCCCCAACCAATCCCCGTCGAGCCCCAACCAATCCCCGTCGAGCAGGACAGCAGTTCCGTATCCGGTCCGGCCAGCCACTCGTCAAAGGATCTAGCCCCTGGCGCCACATCGGTGCCGGGCGTGATCGCTCCGATCCCACTAACCAGCGATGGCGACGGTTCGGCCCTCGCCCGTTCGGCGAGTCTGCGCGTGTTCTCCAAAGACGTTCGCACGACTGCTGACCGTGTGCGTTCAATCATTGAGACGAACAGTGGGACTATCTACTCGCTGTCGTTGCGACGCGACGAGCTCCTGGTTACCGCCCGGATTCCGATGGCAAAGTACACCGAGGTGACCGCAGCCTTGTCGGGAACCGGCAGCATTGAGGCGTTCACGACCAATGTCGCAGACGTCTCAGCGTCGATCGCGTCGATTGACGCAGCGCTAAAGAACTTGCAAGCACAAGAGCAGACACTGACCGATCGGATCAATACGACAAAGGATGCAGAGACACTTGCCCGGCTTCGTCAAGAACTTGCCGACGTGCGCACCAGTATTGATACCACCAACGCACAGCGGCGCACCCAACAGTACGGCGTTGAAACATTCTCACTCGATGTCGTCGTCGCGAACACGCACGCTGACACACCGCGCTCATCCGAACCGTCCATGCTCACGAAAGCGGCAGCGCAAGCGGGTGAGATATTCCTGACTGTGACCGGTGGACTGCTGATCATCTCGGGGGCACTTGCTCCTCTGGTCGCAGTCGTGCTGGTACTCCTCCTCGCCGCTCGTCTTGGGCGTCGAATGATGAGACGCAACCCGTCCCTGGAATCTGTCGACATTGCCCAGTGAGGCCGCGGGTCATCCCGCGGCCTCCCGGGATGACCCACCAACGCACTTAGCGCTTGGGTTTGGTGAACTGTTCCGCTACTTCGATAAGCGTGCGCACCGAGAAACCGGTACCGCCGGTCTGCACATATCCGTCGTCTGAAGCGGCGCGTGCCGGACCGGCAATGTCGAGGTGCACCCACGGGGTGTCGCCAACGAACTCTTGGAGGAAAAGTCCGGCAGTCAGAGCACCGCCCCAGCGCGATCCGATGTTTTGAATATCGGCCACTTTGGACTCGATGAGCTTCTTGTATTCCTCGGGGAGAGGCAGCGGCCACATGGATTCGCCAACCGCATCGGCGGCGGCACGCACCGTTGCGCCCCATCCGTCGTTGTTGGACATCACACCCGCGATCTTTTCGCCGAGCGCGACCACACACGCGCCGGTCAGCGTTGCGATGTCAACAATGGCATCGACGTTTTCTTCGACCGCCAGCGACAACGCGTCGGCGAGAATGAGCCGACCTTCGGCATCGGTATTGAGCACTTCGGAGGTTTTGCCGTTCCGGTGACGCAACACATCGCCCGGGCGAATCGCCGAACCACTCGGCATATTTTCGACGAGCGGCGCGAACCCGATGACATTGCACTTCACACCGAGCGCTTTCAGCGCCGACATTGTCGCAATCACTGCAGCCGCGCCCGACATGTCGGTCTTCATCGCGTCCATGCCGTCTGCGGGCTTGATCGAGATACCACCCGTGTCGAAGACCACACCTTTGCCAACGAGCGCCAGCGTTGCACGCGCCCCGCGCGGTTTATACGACATTTGCAACAAGTAGGGGCGCTGCTCGGAGCCTTGCCCCACTCCGATGATGCCGCCACAGCCCATGCGCTTGAGCTGCGCCTCGTTAAACACATTGACGGTGACGCCTTTGGTGCGCAGCAGCTGTTGCGTCATCTTGACGATGGCTGCAGGCGGCTTGCCCATCGAGGGTTCGTTCTGCAGATCGCGCGACCACATGACTGCGCCGGCGATGATCTCACCGCGTGCGATGGCTTTCGTTACCGGTGCCGACGCTTTGCCGAGAAGTGAAACCTTCTTGAGTTTGGAGGGAGTGACGTCGCTCTTGTAGGCGGTGAATCGGTATGAGCCGAGCACCGCGCCTTCTGTGATTGCCTGCGCGGTCGCAATGCGATCGAGCGCCGCTGGTGTTGCATCGAGGAGCGTGGTGGCAATCGTGGCGACATTGCGCCCTTTTTGTGTGATCGTTGCTGCGGCGCGCCGCAAGCCATCGAGCGTGAGCTTGGAGGCGTCGCCCAGGCCGACCAGCATCGCGGCCTTCGCGCCCAACTTACCGTTCGTCGGGACCGCCAACGTTTCGCCGGCGGCACCGGTGAAGCTCGCTTCGTCCATGAAGCGAGCTAAGCCACCGCCAAGTGCCGCGTCCACTGCGTCACATCCCGGACCGAACACCGGCTTGCCGCCTTTGCGCGCTGGTGCGAACACGGGAACGGCCAACAGCTCGGCGGTTGCCTTTGCGGGGGTTGCGGATTGCAGGGCGACAGAAAGACTCACGAGGTACTCCTCAGTCAACAAACCAACATGCGTTACGACAGGTTTTCGCGGGTGCGTACCGGCCGGTACTGCCCTTCTTGCCAGCGCGCCAGGGTGTACACCAAGTCAGCCAGGCGATTGAGGTACGGCACGATGCGACTTTCGGCGGGCAGCCATCCGACATGCACTGCGTGGACGACCTCGCGCTCGGCGCGTCGCACAATCGTGCGGGCAAAGTCGAGCAGTGCTGCGATGCGGTGTTCACCCGGAACCACGAATTCCCGCGGCGGATCAAAGCGCGTCGTTACTTCGTCGATGAGCGGTTCGAGCGCCGCAGTCATCTCGTCTGTGACAAGAGAGACTCCCGGATCGAGCTTTCCGCGGTTCTCGGGGGCAGTCGCCAACTCGGCACCAACAACAAACAGTTCGCGTTGTATCCGCAACACGATGCGATATAGCTCAGAGCCGGGTGAGGCTTCCGCACGAGCCATTCCCAGTGCGGATACTGCCTCGTCGACGGTTCCGTAAGTTTCGGGACCTACAGCGTCCTTTTCGGTGCGGCCACCGAACAGCAAACCAGTTGATCCATCGTCGCCGGTTCGGGTGTACAGCTTGGGGGTCTCGCGCGTCATTGCGACTCCTCTCGGCCGCTGAGTCTAGGGACTGGGCGAGCGCGATCTCTCGATTGTGCAAGGAGTTTGCGGTATTCGCCCCGAGCGCTACGGAGCCCACCCACTACCCTGGCACCCAATGTCTGCGTTTCTTGATTGTCTCCGTGACCGCGTCCTTATCTTCGATGGCGCGGCCGGCACCAACCTGCAGCTCCGTGACCTTGGCCCCGATGACTTTGGTGGCGCCGATTTCGAGGGCTGCAACGAGCTGTTGGTCGCGACGCGCCCCGACGTTATCGCCGAGCTGCACGCAAGTTTTCTCGCCGTGGGATGTGATGCCATCGAGACGAACACCTTCGGTTCGTTTCCGTCCGTGCTCGCCGAGTACGGAATCGCCGATCGCGCCTATGACCTCAGCTACCAAGCGGCGGCCATTGCTCGAAGTGTCGCCAACGATTTCACCACACCCGATCATCCTCGCTTCGTGATCGGCTCGGTCGGACCAGGCACCAAACTTCCGTCACTCAACGCAATCGACTTCGCCACCTTACGCGATGGCTACGAGACACAGGCTCGCGGCCTGCTCGCCGGCGGCATCGATGTGGTCCTGATCGAAACGGTGTACGACCTGCTGCAGGCAAAAGCCGCGATGATCGCGGCGCGGCGCGCCATGGCGAGCGAGGGTCGCACCGTTCCGATCATGGTGCAGGTCACCATGGAGACCACCGGTCGCATGTTGATCGGTTCGGAGATCGGCGCGGCGCTCACCGCACTCGAAGCGATGCGACCCGATGTCATCGGGTTGAACTGCGCCACCGGCCCAGCCGAGATGACCGAACATCTCCGTCATCTCGCGCACCATGCCCAGACGTACTTGTCGTGTCTTCCCAATGCCGGACTGCCATCGATCGTCGATGGGCATACGCACTACGACCTCACGCCGTCCGAGCTCGCCGATGCTCACGAACGGTTTGTTGCCGAATTTGGCTTGAACATCGTTGGCGGATGTTGCGGAACAACGCCCGAACACCTCCGCGCCGTCGTCGAACGCATTGGCGCCCGTGCGCCGATCGAGCGTCGCCCCGTTCTCGAACCGTCGGTGAGCTCGCTGTATTCCTCGGTGTTGCTCGAACAAGAGAACTCGTTCCTCGTCATCGGGGAACGCACAAACGCCAACGGCTCCAAGAAGTTCCGCGATGCGATGCTCGAAGCAGACTGGGAAACCTGCACCGTCATGGCGCGCGACCAAGTGCGCGAGGGCGCGCACGTCCTGGATCTCTGTGTGGACTACGTCGGCCGCGACGGCGTCGACGATATGCACGCACTCGCACCGCTGTTCGCAACGCAGGGAAGCCTGCCGATCGTGTTGGATTCCACCGAGCCGCAAGTGATGGAGGCCGGGCTTCAGCACCTCGGCGGGAAATCAATCCTGAACTCCGCCAACCTCGAAGACGGTGACGCCGAAGGTTCGCGCTGCGATCGCGTCTTTCGTCTGGCGCGCGAATACGGCGCGGCTGTCGTGTGCCTCACCATTGACGAAGAAGGCCAAGCGCGCACTGCCGACTGGAAGTTCCGCGTCGCGGAACGGCTATACCGCATGGCCACCGAGCGCTACGGCATCCCGCCAACGGATCTCATCTTCGACTGTCTGACCTTCCCACTTTCGGCCGGTCAGGAGGACCTGCGTCGCGACGCAATCGAGACGATCGAAGCGATTCGCATGGTCAAAGCTCAACTTCCTGGGTCCAAGACCGTGCTCGGTGTCAGCAACGTGAGTTTTGGACTCAACCCTGCGGCGCGCCAAGTGCTCAACAGCGTGTTCTTGCACGAATGCTGCGCCGTCGGGCTAGATGCTGCCATCGTGCACGCAGCGCGTATCGTGCCGATGCACAAGATCGATCCGCGCGCCCGCGACATCGCCCTCGACCTCATCTACGACCGTCGACGCGAGGGGTACGACCCGCTCACCGAGTTCATGGCCATCTTCGAAGACGTCAGCGCAGTGTCGGCAACCCGCGAGGATCGCTCTGGCTGGCCCATCGAAGAGCGACTGAAAGCCCGCATCATCGACGGTGATCGCGACGGCCTGCTCGACGAGCTCGATGCTGCATTGCAGTCGTATCCCGCACTCGACATCGTCAACACCATCTTGCTCGATGGCATGAAAACGGTTGGTGAGCTTTTTGCCACTGGCGAAATGCAATTGCCTTTCGTGCTGCAAAGCGCTGAGACCATGAAGATGGCCGTCACCCATCTCGAGCCACACATGGACAAAGCCGATAGCAGCGGCAAAGGCACCATCGTGCTAGGGACCGTCAAAGGTGATGTGCACGACATTGGCAAGAACCTGGTCGACATCATTCTTACGAATAACGGCTACGAAGTGCACAACATCGGGATCAAAGCTCCACTGTCCGCATTTCTCGAAAAAGCAGAGACAGTCCAGGCCGATGCGATCGGTATGAGCGGGCTCCTCGTGAAGAGCACGCTCATCATGCGTGAGTACCTCGAAGAGATGAATCAGCGCGGCCTTTCGAATTACCCCGTCATCCTCGGCGGCGCCGCGCTCACGCGCTCCTACGTGGAACGGGACTTACGCCAGATCTATGACGGGCGCGTGTTCTACGGGAAAGACGCGTTCGAGGGGCTGCGCACAATGGACGCCCTCATCGACGGTCAACGCAGCGGAACGCTCGACGAGGACTTTGGTCGCGCTATTTCCGAAGGCCGGTTTGCCGGGATGGTGAGCACGGGCTCCTCGGGCGCGAACGACGCGGCCATTGCGGTCCCCGCTCGCTCCGACGTTGCTCGCGACGTCAAAGTGTTTGACCCGCCGTTCCTTGGTTCGCGTGTCGCAAAAGGCATTGGCCTCGACACGATCCTCGGGTATCTCAACGAAACTGCCCTTTTCCGCAACCAGTGGCAGTTCCGCCCGGAGAACGGCGAAACCGACGACGAATTCAAGGCGCGCATTCGGCCAACGTTGCGATCCGAGCTCGACCGAGCGAAAGCCGAAGGCTGGCTCGTACCCGCAGCGGCTTGGGGGTACTTCTCGGTCAATAGCGAAGGCGACGAGCTCATCATCTGGCGCGACGAGAACCGTCGGGAGGAATGGCTGCGATTCTCGTTCCCGCGCCAGGACCGTGACCGGCATCTGTGCATCGCCGATTTTTTCCGATCGGTAGAGAGTGGTGATCCGGACTACGCCGCGTTCCATGTCGTCACGATGGGCACGCGGGCGACCGAAGTCGAACAATCTCTGTTCGAAGCCAATCAGTATCAGGATTATCTGCTCACCCACGGCTTGTCCGTTGAAATGACGGAAGCGTTTGCGGAGTTGTGGCATCGCCGAATTCGCGAAGAGTGGGGCTTTGCTGAAGAAGACGGGCCGTCGCTCGCCGGCTTGTTTCGTCAGCAGTACCGCGGTTCGCGGTACTCATGGGGTTATCCCGCATGCCCGGACCTTGACGATCAGGCCAAGGTCGCTGAGCTGCTGGAGATCGATCGCATTGGCGTGTCGCTCACCGAGGAGTTCCACTTGGTCCCCGAGCAGTCCACCTCAGCCATCATCGTGCCGCACCCTGAAGCCAAGTACTTCATCACCCGTTGAGCGCACCTGCACGGTAAGACTCTGTAGATGCTGCGTCCGGACCTCCCAATCGTGCGGGTGACCTC
This sequence comes from Acidimicrobiia bacterium, assembly GCA_049317145.1. Taxonomy (GTDB): domain Bacteria; phylum Actinomycetota; class Acidimicrobiia; order IMCC26256; family JBMOIW01; genus JBMOIW01. The sequence continues at coordinate 8,900 of JBMOIW010000033.1, read as the reverse complement.
TCGAGCACAGTGGCGAGCGTGGCTAACAAAACACCACGCGCAACGGACCGGGATATGGGCAGCGACTCGGAAGAAACATGCCGTACCGCCACGCGGGCAATATGTCTCGCCCCGAGACATCAACGAAGAGTGTCTCTGTTTCGGATGGATTGACTCCAAGCCCGCGCGCATCGACGATGAGTGGACTGCGCTGCTCTGCACACCACGCAAACCGGGGAGCGGCTGGTCGAAGGTGAACAAGCAACGCCTCGACGCGCTCCTCGAAGCCAAGCTGGTCGCGGCACCCGGGAAGCGAGCAATCGCAGCCGCGAAGCAAGACGGCTCGTGGACAGCAATCGATCAGGTCGACGCCCTCGTCGAACCCGCAGATCTCCTCGCTGCGTTCCGGAAGGTCAACAACGCCAAGCTCCACTGGGACGCGTTCCCGCCATCGACGCGCAAAGCGATTCTTGAGTGGATCAACAGCGCCAAAAAAGAAGCAACCCGGCAAGCCCGAATCAGCGAGACCGCTCGTCTTGCCGGCGAGAACATCCGGGCCAACCAATGGACGCCAAAACGATAAGTAGTCCAGCAATGCTCGGGCGCAGATCGTGATCTGTCGCCACGCGAGACCGGCCGGAATACCGCACGTGGACCGCTGCGTGCGTCGGCGCTTTCGATGATGGGGTAAGAACTCCGCAATGAGCAACCCGACCATGCCCGCGGTGTTCATCGGTCACGGAAATCCGATGAACACGCTTGAACACAACCGCTTCACCGAATCGTGGGTCGCGTTCGCCGCCCAGGCGCCCACCCCGAGGGCAATTCTCGCGATCTCGGCGCACTGGTACATCAACGCCACCGCCGTGACCGCGATGGAACACCCTAAGACCATCCACGACTTCTACGGTTTTCCGCCCGAGTTGTTCGCAGTCGAGTATCCAGCCCCGGGTGATCGAGCCTTAGCCGAAAACGTCGCGGCCGTCGTCGATCCGACTTGGGTCGGCATGGATACCGACAGTTGGGGACTTGATCACGGCACGTGGTCGGTACTCGCTCATATGTACCCGAGCGCGGACATACCGGTTGTGCAACTCTCGCTCGACGCAACGAAATCCCTCGACGAGCACGTTGCCCTCGGCGCTGCGCTCGCACCATTGCGCAACGATGGCGTAATGATCGTCGCCAGCGGCAATGTCGTGCACAACTTGGGCATGGTGCAGTGGAATAGCCCCGATAGTGGATTCGACTGGGCACTGGATTTTGACGCAGCTGCCAAGGTGATCATGACCGAGCACCCCGGTGACCTTGCGCAGTTGCGCGCGCATCCCGCCTACAAGCTCGCGGTGCCAACGCCCGATCATTTCCTTCCGCTTGCGTACCTCGCGGGACTTGCATCCGCAGCCGAGGCGACGTGCGACGTTCTCGTCGAGGGCCCACAAATGGGATCGCTCACGATGACGAGTTACTCGATCCACTAATTCACGACAGCACAGCGCGCGCAACGAGATCAACGCCGAAGGCGGTCAGAATCGCCAAGTACAGCAATCCCGTTGCAGCCATCACCGCGGAGTAGTACCGCTCCCGCAACGCAAACCACGTCACGGCGACGAGCGCCCCCGTCGTAACAACGCACGTCGCCCAGATCCAGCCGAGCAGCCCGCCCCACCCGTCGGAAATGCTGCCGTTGAGCACCGAGATCATCCCGACCGGGATCAGTAACGCAACCGTGTCGAGTACCAGCGCGATGCCTACGCCGATGACTTGTTCTTTGATCGGATCACGCGGCAGTCCAGGCTGCACGAGATACCAGTGCCCGATAGACATCGCGTCGGTAACCGAACCGACCAGCGCAGCTCCGGCCACTAGTCGGAATAACGCGAGCGCGTACCCTCCGCCAACGGTGCTCGCGGCAAACGCGATCGCAACGACTCCGCAGAGGGCCGCGAGCAAGTCGAGCCACGCGGGGAACGGCCGCACGGTCGATGCATCGGTAGCGATATCCGACGCAGTCGTTGTGGTGCTTCCCGTTCCTTCCGGCAACATTTGCTGTACCCGCGCCGCGCGCTGGTGTGCGACCGCGTCGGCACCCGCCAACGGGGCACGGCGACGCACCACCGAAACAACGATGCCGAGCAACGCCACCGCAACGAGTGCACCAGTAGCAATATCCCGCCCAAGTGAAGGCGGCGCATACCCCCGTAGGGCCAACGCCAGAATTGCAAGTGCGGCGTAGATCCCACGCATGAGCCAGCCGTATCCCGGGCCAACGAGTTGGCGGCGCGTGGTGATCCACACAAAGAACATGCCGCCGGCTGCCCACTGAATCAAAAACGTCGGAGCGTCGAGCCGCATGGGATTACTCCACCACCATGAGCTCACGTGGTGCGTGCGACACGCGCTCAGGACCCGTTTCCGTGATGAGCACGATGTCTTCGAGGCGCAGGCCAAATCGGCCCGGAATGTAAATGCCAGGTTCGACGCTGTACGCGTTACCGACTTCGAGCGGCAACCCATTGCCCGCAACGATGTAGGGATCCTCGTGCGTTTCGGTACCGATCCCGTGTCCGGTTCGGTGCACGAAATATTCGCCGTATCCGGCGTCGGTTAGAGACGCGCGCGTGGCGGTATCGACGGCCTCGCAGGGGACTCCAACTGCTCCCGTCTGCACCCCGATCTCTTGTGCCAAACACAGTGCGGCCCACGCGTCGGCGACTTCATCCGTTGCGGGGCCGCCCACCGAAAAGACGCGCGTGATATCTGAGCAGTAGCCGTCGCGAGTCCCCCCAAAATCGCAGAGCACAGTCTCGCCAACCTGGATAACGCGATCCCCAGGTTCGTGGTGTGGGCTCGCTGCGTTCTCGCCAGCGGCAACGATCGCAAAGTCCATGCGTTGGTGGCCATGCTCCACGAGCAGTCGCGCAATGTCTCGATGCACATCGATCTCGCGTCGTCCCGCAAACGACAACCCTCGCAAGTCGTCGATACACGCGTCGACCGCGCGACCTGCAGCGCGCAGTAACGCCAGCTCGTCGGCATCTTTGCGTCGGCGCAAGGGAGCGGTTACGTCGTTGGCGCGCACGAAGCGCGTGTCCGGGGTTGCGCGCTGCAGATCGATAACAAAGCGAGCCCAGGTATGGTCCCCCACCGCCGCGACCGCCGCTCCTCGCATGTGGGCAGCAACGATGGCGATCGGGTCTTCGAGTTCTTCCCACGAACGCAGCGTGAATGCGCTCCCTTGCTCCACCACACGGGGAGCTTCGAGCCGCGGGACAACCAGTATCGCGTCACCGTCGCGAGGAACAACGAGCATCGTGAGCCGCTCGAGCGGCATCGCCGTATACCCCGTGAAATAGGGGAGATCGGCGCCTACCGAGAGCAAGAGCACATCGACGCCGCGCAGTGTCATTTCGGCGCGGGCTCGTTCGAGACGAGCGATGTACGTCGACGACGAAGTCATGCGGCGAGCCTAGAGCGCCGCTTACGCAAACGTTGCGGCGGTGAGCGGCGCAGTGTCGCCCGATACCGCTCCATCGGCAGCTTCAGCGCCGCGCTTTGCGTGGTAACTACTGCGCACCAACGGTCCCGACTCGACGTGCGCGATGCCGAGCTCCTCGCCGAACGCGGCGTACTGCGCAAACGTATCGGGGTGTACCCACCGGTCGATCGGCAGATGCTGATCGGTGGGTTGCAGGTACTGGCCGATGGTCACGATGTCGACCCCGACATTGGCGAGATCGCGGATTGCGATGCGCACCTCGTCATCGGTTTCCCCCATGCCCACGATGATTCCGGACTTCGTGACCAACCCTGCGGCTTTGGCGCGAGCCAGCACCGCAAGAGAGCGTGCGTACCCTGCGGAAGGTCGCGCCGCGCGTTGCAGGCGTGCGACGGTCTCGAGATTGTGGTTCAACACATCAGGGCGGGACGCAAAGATCGTGTCGAGGGATGCGCCGTTTCCGCGACAATCCGAGATCAAGAGCTCGACACGCGTGTCTGGAGTCCGGGCACGGATTGCGTGCACCGTGGCCGCAAAAATCGCAGCACCGTCGTCATCAAGATCATCGCGAGCAACCGTGGTAATGACCGCATGCGAAAGTCCAAGCTGTGCGACCGCATCGGCGACTCGCTCGGGCTCATCAAGTTCCACCGGGAGCGGTTTGCGCGTATCGACGAGGCAGAACCCGCATGCGCGCGTGCAGCGCTCCCCGAGAATCATGAACGTCGCAGTCCCGTCGGCCCAGCATTCATAAATGTTGGGACAACCCGCTTCTTCGCACACCGTCGTCAGCCCGCGATCGGCCACAATTTTTTTGAGCGCGCGGTACTCCGTTCCGAGGTTGGCCTTGACGCGCATCCACTCGGGGCGATCGCGTCGCACCCCAGCGGTTGCATCGACACCGGCTTCTCGCAAGCGCCCGAGCAGCCGCACCGGCACTTCGGTGCCGCGCGCTGCAGCGCGTGCCTGCAGCGCCTCACGCCCGCGGCTTGGCGTAATGGGTTCATCACTGCCGGGCTCGAGCTGGCCTTCCATGGCTGCACGGGTAAACGCGGTGAGATCACTGACCCGCTCGCGCCACACAACATCGGCGCGCACAACTTCGTCGTACCCGAAATGCTCGGCAAAACGTGCCGTGACCACTTCGACAACCGTCTGCATCGACGGTGTGTCCGCACCAAGGAGTTGTTGCAGCGAAGTCACACCCTTGTCGGCAATGCCGCACGGAACGATGTGGCCGAACATCGCGAGATCGGGCGCGACATTGAGGGCAAACCCGTGGCGCGTCCGCCCGCGTGCCACCTTCACACCGATTGCTGCGATCTTTTCATCGCCCACCCAAACCCCGGTGTACCCGTCGTTACGACCGGCAGCGACTCCGAGATCGGCGAGCGCCGCAATGAGCGCATCCTCGACACGTCGCAAGTAGGCGACAACGTCGCGCATCCCGTCGCGTCCCTCGGGAAGCGTGACGATCGGGTATCCAACCAACTGGCCCGGGCCGTGATATGTGACGTCACCGCCGCGATCGACCGCAACGAGTTCGGCACCGACGGTAGCGGGTTCGACCAATACGTGGGCAAGGTCCGCTTGGGTTCCGAGCGTGTACACGTGCGGGTGTTCCAGGAGCAGCAAATAGTCATCTGCTCCGGCATGCAGCGCGCGCTGCAACGTGTCGCCTTCGGCATATCCCACGCGACCACACCAGCGTGCTTGCAGCACGGTCGCGCGGGATTGCACGCCGGTGATCACGCGAGCTCGGCCTCCCAGTCACGCGTCTCGAGGATTTCCTTGAGCGCGCGCAAGAACGCGGCCGCGTATGCACCATCAAAGGCACGGTGGTCCCAGGTGAGCGCCAGGATTCCCATGTGATGAATCGCAATGGCGTCAGAACCGTCGGCAGCTTCGATCACCACCGGACGCTTGTGAATGCCATCGGTAGCAAGGATCGCAACCTGCGGCTGGTTGATGATCGGCAACGTCATGTAGGTGCCGAACGGACCCGGGTTCGTGATCGTGAACGTGCCGCCCGAAACCTCGTCGGGAGCGAGCTGACGCGAACGCGCCCGAGTGGCTAGGTCACGCACCTGCTGCGCGAGGGCACGTAGACGCTTGCCGTCGGCGTTGTGAATGACCGGAGCAATCAACCCGTGGAAGTCGAGGTCCACGGCAACGGCCAAGTGCACATCGCCGTGCACGACCAAGGAGTCGCCTTGTACCGATGCGTTGACGTTCGGGAATTCGCGCACCGCGTCGCAGAATGCACGCGCAATAAACGGGAGGTACGTGAGGCTAAAACCCTCACGTGCTTTCCACTCACCCTGCACGCTACGGCGAAGTTGTTCGATGCGCTCAAAGTCCACTTCAACCGAGGTGTACACATGCGCACTCGTTGCTTTGGAACGCACAACATGTTCGGCGGTACGACGACGAATGTTGTCGAACGGAATAACGGTGTCGCCAGCTTGCACCGCGACCGGCGCTGCGGGCGTTACGGGACGCTCCGAGACAGGGGCCGAAGCAACTACCGGAGCGGGAGCAGTGGCTGGAGTCGGAGCAGGCGCAGGTGTGACTGCCGGGGCCGGCGCGCCGGTTGCGGCGGCCAACACATCGTTGCGGGTGACGCGCCCACCGTCGCCGGTGCCGTGCACGGTCGAAACATCGACACCTTGTTCGGCGGCCAAGCGACGCACGATCGGTGACGCCAAACTCGACGCACCATTTGTGGGTGCACTCGCCGCAACCGAAACCTGCGCCGACGCTGCGGGCGCAACCGGCGCTGACGCCGCCGGAGCAACCGGAACCGGTGCGGGAGCCGGCGCCACGGAAGCAGGAGCGGGCGGCGGCGGAGGCAGCGGAGCAACCGGCGCGGGAGCAGCAGGTGCCGGCGCGGGAGCAGGTGCGGCTCCGCTGTCGCCGATCACGGCAAGGCGTGCGCCCACTGCCGCGGTATCACCTTCGTTCACCACGATTTCGGTGAGCACGCCAGAAGCCGGAGCTGGCACCTCGGAGTCGACCTTGTCGGTCGACACTTCGAAGAGCGGCTCGTCTGCGGTGACTTGGTCGCCAACCTTTTTGATCCAACGGGTGATTGTGCCTTCGGTCACCGTTTCACCGAGTTGGGGCATCGTGATGTCCACTTGCAATTCCTCCTGGTGCGCTTCTACGCGCAGATCAAGGTCATCCGTGGAGCGAACGACCGGTAAGAGAGAGCACTGTCTCGCCGAACAGTTCGGTGAGGGTTGGGTGCGCTTGGATCAGCGGAGCAAGATCATCTGCCGTCGCTTCCCAGTTCACCGCGAGGTATCCCTCGCCGAGCAACTCGGTTGCCCACGGGCCAGTGATGTGCACACCCAGAATCTTGCCGTTGCGTTCGGCCACGACTTTGCAGATTCCCGTGGTGTCACCGATGATCATTGCTCGACCGTTTCCGGTGAAGTGGTGCACCGACGTGACGACGTCGTAGCCCTGCGCACGCGCTTGTTCTTCGGTGAGACCGCAGAACGAGACTTCGGGGTGGCAATAAATCCCCCACGGGACTTTGCCGTACTCGATTGGGAGAACGGCTTCACCGAGAATTGTCTTGATCGCAATGATCGCTTCGGAAAACGCAACGTGAGCGAGTTGCGGCGTGCTGACCAAGTCGCCAACTGCGTACACGCCCGGCACGGTCGTGCGCATGTAGCCGTCAACTTCGACAAAGCCACGTTCCGAAATCGCAACTCCGGAATTCCCGAGTCCAATGCTCTCGGAGCGAGGGCGACGGCCAACGCTCACCACAACCTTGTCGACGGTGAGCTGCTGCGAAGTGCCTTTGGCGTCGGTGTAACGAAGCACGCACTCAGCACCACTGGTATCGACGTTGTTGATCGTGACACCGGCCGCAACGTTCATGCCGCGCTTGGCGAATGCACGCGCAACGACTTTGGCAACTTCGGCGTCAACGCCGGCCAAGATGTTCGGCATTGCTTCCAACAACGTGACTTCACTGCCGGTATCACAGAAGTACGAAGCGAACTCAGAGCCAATCGCACCACCACCGATGATGGCAACGCGGGCGGGAACTTCGGCGATGTTGAGCACGTGGTCCGACGACAGGATCTTGACACCATCAAAATCCATCTCCGGCAGTGCGCGGGGCGTGGAACCAGTTGCGAGAATCAGCGCCCGTGTTCCAATGACTTCTGAGCCATCCGAAACGCGTACGTGATGGCCAGCAGCATCGACAACGGTTCCCCGACCGGGGATCACGGTGACCTTGCGACCTTTGAGCGCACCTTCGAGACCACGCGTCAACTTGTCGATGACCTGGGTCTTGCGCGCCTGAGTCACCGCAAGGTCGAGGACCGGTTGCCCGGCTTCAACCCCGAACTCCTTGGAGTCCCGTACGGTGCGCAGTACCTCGGCCGTCTGCAGCAGCTCTTTTGCCGGAATGCAGCCGCGCTGGAGACAAGTTCCGCCGACGCGGTCTTCCTCGATCAACGCAACGCGCAAACCCGCCGCCGCGCCGTACAGCGCTGCGGCATATCCACCCGGTCCTCCACCGAGGACGACGACATCAAATTGCTCGGCCAGTGTGGCCACCCCCTCAAAGATAAGGGACGTATTCTTCCCTATTCGGATACTGCGGCGCCCACCCGGCCCAATTCAGCGCGCAAGCAGGATCTGCACTGCACCGGCAGTCAGGATCGCAATCGCAGTGACTGCAGCCAGGATCAGGAGCATGCGGGTGCTCATCACCTCCGATTCTGACGCATCGAGCCGCTCCCATGCCTCCCGGAGCCCGAGCGCGGGTCCGCCCATTAGCCTACGAGTCGTGTCCGAGCAGCTCGACGCCCCCACAATGACACCCCAAACGTCAGCCGCGACTCCTCCGATTACCTCGGTGCAGCGACTCGCCGCCCTCGGTCGCACAATGCGTCCGAAACAGTGGGTGAAAAACTTCCTCGTCTTTGCCGCGCCGGCGGCCGCCGGTGTGCTCCTCGAGCCCGCAGTGCTCCTTCGCGCATTGATCGCGTTTGCCGCGTTTTGTTTGGCCGCAAGCGGCACGTACTTCCTCAACGACGCCATGGATGCAGCGGCCGATCGGATGCATCCCACCAAACGATTCCGCCCGGTCGCTGCGGGAGTCATCCCGCGCACAACGGCCTACTGCATCGCCGGCATTTTGATGGCTGCCGGATTGGCCGTGTCCGTTCCGGTCCAAAACGGAAACCTCACCATCGTGATCGGCATATACCTGTTATTCACGGTTTGTTACAGCCTTGGACTCAAACGCGAACCCGTCGTCGAACTCGCAATGGTCGCCGCAGGATTTGTCTTGCGCGCGGTCGGCGGCGCGGTTGCAGCAAACGTGGGGCTTTCTCGTTGGTTCCTCATTGTTGTGGGCGGCGGCTCACTCTTTGTCGTCGCTGGCAAGCGC
>JBMOIW010000032.1:0-20102 GCA_049317145.1 Acidimicrobiia bacterium | reverse complement strand
GTGCACCCAGTGCACCCAGTGCACCGAGTGCACCGAGCGAACCGAGTGCACCGAGTTGGGGTGCACCGAGTGCACCGAGTTGGGGTGCACCGAGCGAACCCACTCCATCCTCGTCCATGAACGAGACCCCGGGTTGGGGTACGCCGAGTGAACCCAGTGCACCCAGTTGGGGTGTGGAGCCCGGTGCGCCGAGTGAGCCCAGTGCGCCGACTTGGGGTGCATCGAGTGAGCCCAGTGCACCCAGTGCGCCGACTTGGGGTGCACCGAGTGAGCCCAGTGCGCCGAGTACACCGGGTTGGGGCGCACCGACCGCGGCTGCACCGGCGCCGGTGCCGTCGAAGACCAATGGCCTTGCCCTTGCTGCGCTCTTGGTTGGCATCTTCGGTTTTTGCATCGGCGCGATTGGTGGCGTCGTTGCGATCATTCTCGGGTTTTTGGGCCTCAAAAAACCGAACGGGAAAGGTATGGCGATTACCCGAATCATTCTGGGATTTGTCAACGTCATCCTGAGCGTCGTCGCCATCGTCATGCTCGTGGCCGGCGTTGGTGTGTTCTCCAAGGCCGTGAGTGATGCCACGGGCATTGCGGATACGAACACCTATGAAATCACGATCGATGACTGCCGGGTGAGGTCGTCGGGTTCCGCAGAGGCGTCCGGGGTGATCACCAACACAGCGTCATCGGAGAGGTCCTTCACGATCGTCATCGAGTTCGTGGACAAGGCAACGCAAAGTTCGGTGGAGGAGTCCCGCACGGTAACTTCGATCGCTCCTGGCGAAGACCGCGACTATTCAGCACTGACCTTGAATCCGCCCACTACTCGCGGGTTGAGTTGTCGGGTGAAAGAAGTGCGAAACTTCTTTAACTAGCGATCTCGAAACGCATGTTGCAATGGCGCTGGGGACACCCGGCGCCATTTGCATTTATGACGCGGCTTCGAGTCGCGCTTTGAGGCGCACAAGATTGCGTTTCCAGATGAACTGCAGCATTGGACGCGCCCCGAATGCGCCAATCGGTCCACCCATCCACCACGGAAAGGTTAGGACCTCTTCCCAGCAGAACTGGGTGCATGATCCGTTCGAGGCCGGGAGCGCTTCCAGCACAAATGTTCCGGTGCCGACAACCAAACCGCGATGCTCAACTCCCATTGCGCGCTCGGGGTCCCAGGCGGTAATGACCATGCGGTCGGTGAGTCGGAACGGTCCGACGCGGGTTGCGCAGTCAAATGCCGTGCCCACGCCGGCACGGTTGTCGGAGACAAACGTGATCGATTCCGCGTCGGCCATCCAATGCACGTGCGACGCAATGTCCTCGACGTCCGCCCACACCTCGGCGGGGGTCCGGTGAATTTCGGTGCAAACGTGAATACGCATCCGTGCATTCTTGCCGGGATTCGTCCCGGCGCGCGCACCGGTTTGGTCAGTTTGTTGGGCTTTTTGCCGATAGCCTTCGACATATGCGAACGCGATTCGTCATTATCGGCGCGGGTCCTGCGGGTAACGCGGCGGCGACCGTCGCCGCATCGCTCGGTGCCGAGGTAACACTGATCGAGCGCGAGGTGATCGGCGGCGCCGCCCACGTTTGGGATTGTTTGCCCTCCAAAGCGATGATCGCAACCGGCGGCATGCTTGGAGAAGTGCGCGGAGCCAAGGCAATGGGACTTGCCGCCGAAGGGCGGCTCGATCTCGAAATGCTGCGGGAACGCATCGCGCTGATAGAAACAAACGTTCGGCGCAGTGTGACGCAATTGCTTGAGTCGCAGCGCGTGCGCCTCATCATGGGTTCCGCAACGCTGAAGGGCCCCAATGAAGTCGTCGTGGAGACCGCCGGGGGCATGGAATCCATTCCCGCGGACGCGATTCTCATCGCGACGGGGTCTCGTCCGCGAGTGCCGGATTGGGTCACGGTCGATCACGAACGTATCTTGACGACTCGCGATGCCTATCCGCCCAGTGAGATTCCCGAGCACATTGCGGTCGTGGGATCGGGTGTCACCGGCGTGGAGTTCACGCATATGTTCCGCTCGCTGGGTTCCGAAGTCACGCTGGTGGTCTCGCGCCAACAAGTCCTGCCGCAGAAAGACCCGGAAGTCGCTGCCGTGCTCGAAGACGAATTCGTCCGGCGGGGCGTGCGACTCATCAAAGGTGCGCGTGTGCAATTGATCGAGAACGTTGGTGATCACGTTCATTTGGCGTTCGACGATGGGCGCTCGATCGATGTGTCCCACGCCGTGCTCACGATCGGTTCGATCCCCAATAGCAGCGGGTTGGGGCTCGAGGATGCCGGCGTTGCGATCGACGCGTCCGGCTACATTCCGATCAATCGGCACTGTCAAAGCAACATCCCGAACATTTATGTCGCCGGGGATGTATCCGGGAAGTTGCCGCTTTCTTCGGTGGCCTCGATGCAAGGGCGCAAAATCGCCGAACATGTTATGGGGCTCCAGCAACTTGAGCACCGCCATCTCGATTACGACAAAGCAGCGTCGGCCATCTTCACCGAACCCGAAATTGCCGATGTCGGAATTGCCGAAGCCGACGCATTTGCTGAGGGGCGCAAGATTCGTGTGACCAAGGTGCCCTTTGCCGCTAATCCGAAGGCGCTCATCGAGGGCGATGCGCGCGGCTTCGTCAAAATCATTAGCGACCCGGCAACGGGAGTTGTTCTCGGTGGTTCGATCGTCGGTCGCAATGCCGCCGAACTCATCAGTGTGGTCGCACTCGCGGTGACCTGCGGTCTGCGAACAGTGGACTTAGTGGACTCGCTGTTTGTACATCCCGCGTTGGCGGAATCCATCGCAGAAGCGGCGTCGTAGTTACTCCACCACGCGCAGTGTTGACGGAATATCCATGCGCCGGAGTCGGCGGATCGTGAGGAGCGGCGCCAAACCGACGGCGAGCACCCCGAGCCCGAACGCAGTGATAATTAGCGAACGTGAAAGAGCTGGATCAATAGCGATGTCGGGCACGACGTCGCCGACAATGCGGTCAATCATCCATCCCAGGAGCGCCCAACCAGCGAGAATGCCAATCGCCGTGCCCAAGATACCGAGCATGATGCTCTCGATGACGTTCATGCTCAGCAATGTTCGCAGGCGTAGGCCAAACGCGAACATGGTGGCGTGATCACGCGCCCGCTCGTCGGTGTTGATACTTGCGGTATTGAATGCGATGAGTAGTGCCAAGAGCAGGACCGCGCCGCGCAAGATATTGAGAAAGCCAATAGAACGGTTGATCTCATTCCGAATTGATGCGGTGATTGACCGGATTGGTTGGACGCTTGCGACTCCCGGCGTCTCAAAGAGCGCGCGTGTGGTTGCTTCCGTTGGCACATCCTGTGGCGGAGTGATGGTTGCGGTATTTACCAGTCCGCTCATATTGAGCAGCGCAGCATCTTCGGGTGGCATGAACGCGACAAAACGTGTGGGGGTGGGATTGATGCCGAGCACCACGACGTCGGACTCTTGGAGTCGATACGACGTTGGGCCGTCGCGATACGGATGGCGTAACCGCACGGTGTCGCCCGGGCGGACCCCCACGTCGCGTGCAGCCTTTTCTGTGAGCACAATTCCGGGGCGTGTGTCGTTGACGCGGCGAGTAATCGTGGGCCGCCAAATCGAACTATCGAGCGGCACGAATGCAATCAGTACATCGACATCAGCTCGCCCCAGCACCGTTCCCCCAAGGGTGAGCGTGGGCTCCACTTGATCCACTGCAGGCGCTGCGCGCAGTGCACGGACTTCGGGACCATCCGTTGTGGTGACTTGTGTGAACGTGACCGTCATTCGATCCGGACTCGAGCGTAAGAGCTCTGTTTCGGCACGGCGGATCGTGACGAAAAATGAGTCGAGCATTCCGATCACGCTGACGAGTACCACGATTGCTGCGGCAATACCGAGCGCAGTCATGAGTGTGCGGCGAGGGGAGCGCACCACATTGCGAAACGGCATCAGTGATGTCGTGCGCCGTAGGGGAAGCACGATTCGCAGTGCGGCCGGCATGCCGCCGTTCTTGTGGACACGCGTGGGACCCGTATGAATTGCATCGACAACCGGTACCCGGACGGCGCGCCAAACCGGCCACAGGGTTGCCAGTACTGGGAGGGCAAACCCCAAGGCGGCGCCGCGTGCGAATGCGCCCCAGTCGATGGGGAAGTTCCAAATTGGGAGAATGAAAATGTTGCGAATCCACGCGGCAAGGAGCGCTGCGAAGATTCCGCCGAGTACCAAGCCAGCGAGCGCGCCCAGCAGCGCTACTTCCATGCCAATAAGGAGTGGGCGGATCGCGAGCCGTCCCGGCGACTCGCCGAGTGCCATGCCGATCCCGATCTCACGGCGTTGGGATTCGACGATACGACTGGTGAGGTTGAATGCGGCGAATGCGGCGCCCAGCAAAATCACGAGCGCAAAGACTCGATAGAAGCGTTGGTCGCCTTGGATGTCTTTGTAGAGGAGTGCATACGTCGGATCCTGCGCGCGGGTATCGACGGTGGTGCCGACAGTCGGGAGCGCACGGGCGAACGCATCGCGCAGTGCGGTGGCGGCCACATCGTTGTCTGTTCCCACTGCCGTAGTGGCGACGACATCGTTAGCTGCGTTGGGTTGGTTGGCAATTCGTTGTGCGGTTTCGATTGAGGTAAAAATCACTGCGAAACTGTCTTCGCCAATGAGGCTGCCTTGTTCGCCCGTGATGTAGAAGTACTCCGGAGCAAGAACCCCGCCGACCACCTGAAGCGTCGTTCCGCCGCTGATGGCAATGGTCGTTGGAACCGTGAGTCTGTTGCGGCGCAGGAAGTGTTCATCCACAACGGCGACGTTGGTGCCGCGGTCCGATGCGGAAAGGGTGCGTCCTTGGTATGCGATGGGCGTTGCGATTGGATTTGGCGCCGTCACGTCGTAGCCAACGATGCGTCCCGGAACGAGGATGGTTGCGGTTGGAGTTGAGGCGTCTACTTGCGTGCGCTGGATGAGGCGGGCTTGTGCATCGGTAACCGCCGCGCTGCTGGATCGTGTGATCGCTTCGAGTTCCTGGGAAGGGCGGGTGCTCCCGGCGGCGAGGGTTGCCTTGAGGTCGTACATGTTGGTTGCGGCGTAGCTGTTATCTTGCGAGACCACGCGCCATTGGGTCGTGGACTCAAGACTGGTGAACATGCCGGTGCCGAGCGCAATGATGAATGCAATCACCGAGACCTGGATCCAGCGGTGGCGCAAGTCGCGCCACGACCAGCGCCAATAGATTCCGCGCCGGGTCACCAGTGCAACTCGCCGATCGGTACTTGCCCGCCTTCCGGGGGGCCGTCTCGCACGATATGCCCGCTACTGAGCTCGATAACGCGATCGGCAACGCGTGCGATTTCCCGATTGTGCGTCACGATCAGAACGGTGACGCCCAGGTGAGCGAGGTCGTGCAAAAGCTCCAGGATCTGAATGCCGGTACGGAAATCGAGTTCGCCCGTCGGTTCGTCCGCAAGCAAAATTGGATTGCCGGTGGCGAGCGCGCGAGCTATCGCAACGCGTTGCTGTTCGCCGCCCGAAAGCTGGCGCGGAAAGTGATGCAGGCGATCGCCGAGTCCAACTTGTTCCAGGACCCGAGTTGCTCGAGCGCGTGCGTCGCTGCGGCCTGCAACGTCTGCGCCGAACTGCACGTTTTCGATCGCCGATAATCCGGGGAACAAATTGAATGTCTGAAATACGAAGCTCACCTCGGAACGCCGGAACGCGCTTTGCGCTCGTGGCGAGAGTGTGCCGAGGGTGGCATCGGCGACGCGTATGGTCCCGGCGGTCGGGCGGTCGAGCGCGCCGATGAGGTTGAGCAGGGTGGTTTTTCCGCAGCCCGACGGACCCAGTACGACAAGAAATTCGCCAGCGTTGACGGTGAGGTTTACGCCCTCGAGGGCAGTGACCGTTCCGCCACCAACGGTGTATTGCCGCGTGAGATCAGCGCATTCGATGAGTGCCACTGCTTGACCGTAACCACGGTCAGCAATGTTTGAACCTCAGACGTTCGGCCCGCGCGCTATTCGACAACGACGAGGACGTCGCCCCCACCAACCGCCGCACCCGCTTCGACGCGCACTTCTGCGACGGTGCCTGCTTTATCGGCAGTGATGTGGTTTTCCATCTTCATGGCTTCGAGCACGACGAGTGCTTGCCCCACGGCGACGGTATCGCCGACCGCGACGAGCACTTTGACGATGGTGCCCTGCATCGGTGCGGTGATAGTTCCGGTGCCGCCAGCGCTCGAACCGTGTTGTCCGACCGAACGCGCCTTGGCGGTGCGGGCACCGGGTGGTGCAGCAACGACGGGTGTCTCGGGCATCCAAACGGTAACGGCAAACCGTTTGCCGTTTACCTCGACGGGGACGGTGCGAGCGTGAAGGGGTTCTTCGGTCTCGCCACTGGTAGTCGCCGGTGCTGATGGACCGGTGAGGATTGCAGGGTCCACGGATTCTTCGAGCCAACGCGTGGAGTGATTGCCTGCGGCAAAGTCCGGGTGATCGAGAATTGCTGCTTCGGCGGCGATTGTGGTGGTGATGCCCTCAATAGTGAATTCGCTGAGCGCGCGGCGCATGCGGGAGCGCGCGGCGTCGCGGTCCGGTCCCCACACAATGAGTTTCCCAACCAAGTTGTCGTAATACTGCGAGATCTCATCGCCCGCTTCGTAGCCGCCATCCCAACGGACGTAGGGACCCGAAGCAGCACGAAGCGTCGTGATCTTGCCTGGAGAGGGGCGGAACCCGGCGGCGGGATCTTCGGCGTTGATGCGACATTCGATTGCAGCACCGGTGCGAACGATGTCGGATTGACCAAACGAAAGTGGCTCCCCCGAAGCAACGCGAATTTGCTCGGCGACCAAGTCGAGCCCGGTGACCATCTCGGTGACGCAGTGCTCCACTTGCAGACGCGTGTTCATCTCGAGGAAGAAGAACTCGCCGTCTTGATACAGCATCTCAACGGTTCCGGCATTGACGTATCCGCAGGCTTGCGCTGCGCGCACGGATGCTGCGCCCATCGCTTCGCGGATTTCGCCGGGGAGCCCTGGAGCCGGAGTCTCTTCGATGAGTTTTTGGTGGCGGCGCTGCACTGAGCAGTCGCGTTCGCCGATCCACACGGTATTGCCATGGGTGTCGGCAAAGACCTGAAGTTCGATGTGGCGCGGCTTGGTGAGGTAGCGCTCGAGGTACGCCTCGGGTCGACCGAAATAGGCCTGCGCTTCGCGCGTTGCTGATTCGAACGCCTCCGCAACATCTTCGGGTCGGTGCACGACTTTGAGTCCGCGCCCGCCGCCGCCGTAGGCCGCCTTAATGGCGACGGGCCAACCGTTTGTTTCACCGAAGGCGCGAATCTGATCGAGATCAGTAATGGGCTCGCTGGTGCCCGGCACCGTCGGGACGTTGCCCGCGATTGCCGCTTTGCGGGCCGAAAGCTTGTCGCCCATGATTTCGATTGCGCTCGGCGGCGGCCCAATCCAGGTGATGCCGCGCTCGGTAACGCTGCGCGCAAAGTCTGCGTTCTCGGAGTAGAACCCGTAACCCGGGTGCACGCCGTCGGCGCCGGACTGCTCGAGGATTTCCATGATGCGGGCCACGTTGAGGTAACTCTCTGCAGCAGTCTGACCACCGAGCGCGTACGCCTCGTCGGCGTAGCGCACGTGGAGCGCGTTGCGGTCGAGTTCCGAGTAGACCGCCACGGTCGCAATGCCGAGCTCGCGACAGGTGCGCATGACTCGCACCGCGATTTCGCCTCGGTTTGCGATCAGGATCTTTTGGAGCACTGGTCCTCGTTTCCCGGTAAACGTGCCGTCGTATCCTACGGGGCATGACTCGATCGCCGTCGCCCGAACCCGTATCCGTACCCGGGACTCGGTTTCGGGTCCTCCATGTGCCCGAAACCGGCTCCACCAACGCTGATCTGCTTGCCGCAGCGAGCGCGGGGGAACCCGCAGGGCTGGTGCTCGTCGCCGATCACCAGACCGCGGGGCGGGGGCGGTTGGATCGGCACTGGACCAGTGCTCCAGGGGCGTCGCTGCTCGTTTCCGTGTTGCTCGATCCGGCAGCGCCCGAGGAGATGGCACAACTCGTGGGGTGCGTGGCGCTGTCGCTTTCGGACGCGCTGCACGCGATCGCGGACGTACGACCAGAGGTGAAGTGGCCGAATGATCTGGTTGTTGCCGATCGCAAACTTGCGGGCGTGCTCGCCGAAGTCGCCTACCGCGGTTCAGATGCAGTTGCGGTCGTGGTAGGTGCTGGGTGCAACCTGCGGGACGCAGCAATTGCCGGTGCAGATCGTCCGACCGCGACGTCGGTCGAGGAGATCGCGGGGGCTGCGTGTGATCGCGATGCGCTGTTGGACGTATTCGTGCATCGCCTCGAATATTGGCTCGACTCGCGTAGTGCCGTACATGCGGAGGTATGCGCGCGCTCTGCCACCTTGGGTCGGCGCGTTGCGGTCGAGTGCCTCGATGAGTACTTCGTTGGTGTTGCGGATGCGCTTGAGCCGGATGGCGCGCTCCGCATTGTCGGCGACGATGGCATCGAACGTGAAATCCGGGTGGGAGATGTTGTACATCTACGCCACCACAGTCCCGAGTAGCGCGCCGCTTATTCGACCTATTCGACGCCGCTTTCGATGTACGTGTGAAACGCTTTGGTAATTCGCGCGGTGATCGGTCCGGGTGCAACAAATTGCTGGTCGTCGACGGCGGCGATTCCCTGGACTTCGCGCACGCTGCCCGTCAAAAACGCTTCTTCGGCATGGACAAGTTCGGTAGGAAGAATCGTGCGTTCTTCGCAGGGGATACCCAGTTGCTCACAGAGTTCGATGACGATGGCGCGTGTGACCCCAGCGAGGCACCCGCTAGCCAATGGCGGGGTGATGACAGTTTCGTTCATTGCGACAAAGACATTTGTCGCTGTCCCCTCACAAATTGCGCCATTGGTATTGAGCAGCAATGCCTCGTCGCAGTCGTGGGCTCGCGCATACGCGAGGGAGCGCACGTTTTCCGCGTAGGACGTGGTTTTCAGTCCTGTAAGCGCGCCTAGTTCGTTGCGGGGCCAGGGTGTAGTGGCGACGCGTGCAGGTTGTGTCGGGCGAACGGCAGGACCGAGCGCAATGACTGCCGTTGGTTCGGCATCGCCGCGTTCGGATCCCAACGGTGCGGGTCCTGCGGTGACCGTGATGCGCATCCGCGCCTCCTCCAGGCCGTTGGCGGCCAGCACGGCATCGGCTCCGGAGCGGATGCCGTCGGGGACGGTCAAGCCGAGCGCACGAGCAGAGGCGTGCAGACGATTTATATGGCGTTGCCAGGCAAAGGGGTGACCGCCATAGATACGCACGGTTTCGAAGACGCCGTCACCGACGGTGAAACCGTGGTCGAACGGTGAAATGCGCGCGTCATGTTCATCGAAAAGTTCACCGTTGATCCACACGTTCATTGTTGATACTCCAAGAGTGTTGAAGCGATGTTGAGGAGCCGTGATGCTTTGAGTTCGGTTTCCTCCCACTCTGCTTGTGCGTCAGAGTCGATCGTGATCCCCGCGCCGACGCCGAAATGTGTCTCGGTAGCGGTAATCGTGAACGTGCGAATGGCTACGTTCCACTCGCTGCGCTGTGCGTGGGTATCAATCCAGCCAATCGCGCCGCAATAGATCCCGCGCGTCACGGGCTCGAGCGCATCAATGATTTGCAGCACGCGCGGCTTGGGTGCCCCGGTGATCGACGCCGGCGGCGATGTCGCCGCAAGCAGTGTGCCGATGCCGACGTCGGAGCGCAGACGCCCCGAGACCGTCGAGACCAGATGAAACACATTGGGATGCGCTTCGAGGCTGCACAGTTCGGTGGTCTGGACCGTGCCAAATTCGCATACCCGCCCGAGGTCATTCCGGGCGAGATCCACGATCATGGTGTTCTCGTTTCGGTCTTTCGTGCTACGCAACAGTGTCGTGGCACTTGCCGCAGTGCCCTTGATCGGACGGGTGCGCACATTGCGTCCGTCGATCTGTAAGAAACATTCGGGTGACGCGGATACCACCGAAGCGCCGGCGAAATCGCGGAACTCGAGCAGCGCACTATGCGGAGCCGGGTTGTATTCGGCCACCGATGCAAACAACGCGCGGGCCGGCAGCGCGGAGTCCAATGCGAGTCGGCGCGTGAGGTTCACTTGGTAGCAGTCACCGGCGCGCTCGTAGCCGTGAATTCGAGTGACCGCCTCAAGCCACTGCGTATTGTCCAAGCTGGAGTCCCAGCGCAATGGTGTCGCCGCGCTTTGGGGCACGAGATCCGTGATACCAATCTCGACGGGCATGCGTCGGATGCTCGCAAATCGAGCGAGTACCAATGCTGGTTCGGAGGAGCGCGCTGGGAGCCCTTCAACGGTGCGGCCGGCATCGAACGTGAGCCACCCGGCCCAGAAGCCAGGCGCAAGGCGATCGAGTTCCTCGAAGCATTCGGGAGCAGGCAACATAAGTACGTCGGTGGGCTGCGTTGCCACAATCCAATGGGTGCGATCCCGTATCGCTGCGGTCGGTCCGATGTTCGGGATCGGCGGCAGGATTGCGGATACAACACCCATGTCGTCAGGCTAGGTCGGCGCGAAGGAGGCGTGCCCGATGTTGTGGTGGGGGGTTACCTGGCTAGCATCTTCACTCGTGCTGGGCCCACTCGCTTCTGCGCGCACACTCTTGGTGCGCTTTGGCATCGCCCTGGTCATCACTACGATCGTGGCGACCGGGGGGTTGTTGTACGCAAATTTCCGGGTCAACGCCGACGTTGCATCGATTCCGCGGGTCGAGGTCAACGTCGACAAGGCGTTAGGTCCGGGGAAGCCTGCGAACTACCTCATCATCGGCTCCGACACCCGTTCGTTCGTTGCGGGTTCCGACGAAGAATCAGCGTTCGGCGATCCCAAAAATCAGTCCGGACAGCGCTCCGACACAATGATGATTGTGCACGTAGAGCCGCAAGCAAAACGGACGCTCGTTGTCTCTATTCCGCGCGACACCTGGGTCACCATCCCGGGAATTGGGCAGGCGAAGATCAATGCCGCGTTCAATAAGGACATAGGCGGCGGCCCAGACAAAGTTGTCGAGACCATAAAGACCAACTTCGACATACCAATCAACCATTACGTCGAAGTGGACTTCTCCAGTTTTAAAGGGGTCGTCGACGCGTTGGGTTCGATCCCGGTGTTTTTTCCGTACCCGACGCAAGACACCGTGACCGGGCTAAACATCAAGACCCCAGGCTGCCAGAAGTTGGACGGCGATATGGCGCTTGCGTACGTGCGTTCGCGGCACTTCGAAGAAAAGGTCAACGGTCGCTGGCGGTCCGATCCAACTGCCGATCTTGGGCGGATCAAGCGTCAGCAGGATTTCATGCGTCGCGTGGGCGGAGAGGCGATCAAGAGTGGAATTACGAACCCGTTAACGGCGCGAAAGTTAGCGGACAGTACATTGAAGAAATTGCAGGTCGACAGTGCATTTGAATCGTCAGACATTTACCGTTTGATCAATTCGTTCCGTGACGTCGATCCCAACGACACCGAGCGTGTCCGCATGGAAACGTTGCCGGGGACCGGTGCAATGCGCAATGGCCAGTCAGTGTTATTGGTGAAGCAACCCGAGGCGGGGGCGTTGCTCGCAGAATTGCGGACGTTCAATTCCTCCCCCGTTCCAACGCTTTCCCCCGAGGACATCCCGGTGCGCGTGGTCAATGCCTCGGGACAATCGGGACTGGCGGCGACGATCATGACGGAACTTCAACGCCAAGGGTTTCTGAGCGGGGGGACCGGGAATTCCTCAAGCCGGGTTGCGACAACCGAAGTTGTTGCGGGGCCGGGCGACGAAGCGAAGGCCAAGTTTGTAGCGGCCTACTTCGGGCCAGGGGCAGTGACCCGAACGGATGCGGCAGTCCCGGCCGGACAAGTTGTGGTGTACGTCGGTCAGAACCACAAAGCCGTTATTGCTCCGAGTACAAGTAGTTCGGCACCAGGCGCGACCACTCCGGCTGCTTCGGGTGCGGCCCCGTCGACGGCGCTTCCGCCGGGCGGCGACCCGGCTACTTGCTGACCCGGTTGTTCGGGTCGTCTCAGACAGCCATTGATCTCGGTCCCCTAGGATGCGCAGTTATGCGCATTCTTGTAACCGGCGCTGCCGGATTCATCGGATCAAACTTCGTCCGTCATTGGGTCACCGAGCACCCCGGCGATCATGTCGTCGCTCTTGACCTGTTGACCTATGCCGGGAATCGGCCCAACTTGGTCGACGTCGAAGATCGAATTACGTTCGTACAGGCCGACATCGGCGACGGTCCGCACGTGGAGCAAATCCTTCGGGACGAGCAGGTGGACACGATCGTGAACTTTGCGGCCGAGTCGCACAACTCCTTGGCCGTCGTTGATCCGGGACGGTTCTTTCGTACAAATGCATTGGGAACGCAGTCGTTGCTGGAAGCGGCACGGCGTGCCGATGTGCAACGTTTTCATCACGTGTCGACCTGCGAAGTGTACGGCGACATGGCGCTCGATGACCCGAACCCGTTCACGGAAGAATCGCCGTACCGTCCGCGCACTCCGTATAACGCGTCGAAAGCCGCAGCCGACCACGCGGTGCGCGCGTACTACGAAACGTTCGAGTTGCCGATCACGATTACGAACTGTTCCAATAACTACGGGCCGTATCAGTTCCCCGAGAAGGTCATTCCGCGGTTTGCGACGTTGGCGCTCGACGATCAACCGTTGACGCTGTACGCGTCCACGCAGAACCGGCGGGAGTGGCTGCACGTGCTCGACCATTGTCGTGCTATCGATTTGGTGCTTGCGGAAGGGCGTATCGGCGAGACCTACAACGTCGGTAGCGGTATCGAAGCCAACATCGCAGAAATTGCGGACTTGGTGCTCGACACATTGGGTAAACCGGACGATCGCAAGGTCATTGTTCCTGACCGTCCCGGTCACGATCGTCGGTACCTTCTGGACTCCACCAAACTGCGCGATGAACTTGGGTGGAAACCCGAAATCGATTGGGCAGAAGGTGCGCGGGAAACAATTCGCTGGTACGCCGACAACCGCGCGTGGTGGGAACCGTTGCGTGACCGTGCCCCAGTTATCGAAGACGCTTGGTCAAGCTCCGGTCGATGACCCGCATTCTTGTAACTGGAGCGCACGGGCAAGTCGGCACGTATCTCGTGCCGATGCTCGATGGGCATGAGGTGCTTGCGTGCTCCCACGCGCAACTCGATATCTCCGATCGCACGGCAGTGGAGGGGCTCGTT
Source organism: Acidimicrobiia bacterium (assembly GCA_049317145.1). Lineage (GTDB taxonomy): Bacteria > Actinomycetota > Acidimicrobiia > IMCC26256 > JBMOIW01 > JBMOIW01. The sequence goes on along the minus strand of JBMOIW010000032.1, from coordinate 6,835 downwards.
GGTGAGTTTGTTCCGCAGGTGGTGATCAACACGGCAGCGATGACGGACGTCGACGGATGCGAAACGAACCCGGAGCGTGCGTACGCCGTAAACGCGTTGGCGGTGCGCTGGATTGCGATCGCGGCGTCGCGGGTGGGCGCACACCTGGTGCAGGTCTCGACGGATTACGTCTTCGACGGCACTGCGCTCGAGTCCTATCGTGAATGGGACACCGTGAATCCGATCTCGGTCTACGGCAAATCTAAGTTGGCTGGCGAAATCGAATGTGCAGCGCACGCAACCAGTTGGTCCATTGCTCGAACTGCCTGGGTGTACGGAAAACCGGGTGGAGATTTCGTTTCGTGGGTCTTGCGTGCGGATGCCGCGGGTGACCTGCATGGACTTGTCGATGACCAAGCCGGTTCTCCGACCTACGCAAAAGATTTGGCAGCAGTCTTGGTGCAGCTTGCCGCGCGGCGAGCTCCGGGCGTATTTCACGTTGCGAACGCTGGTGTTGCTACCCGGTTCGCGCAAGGCGTTGCGGCGCTCGAGGCAGTGGGCCGAACCACCGACCACGTGAAAGGTATGCCGTCGTCGGCGCTTCCCCGTCCGGCGGCGCGTCCAGCGTTTAGTGCGCTTGCTGATACCGCGTTGGCTGCGGCAGGAATTGCGCCGATGCGTCCTTGGCGCGACGCGCTTGTGGAGTATTGCGCTGGGCTATGAGCGAGCGTCCCGCGAATACTGACGGGACCGCGGGGGTGCGTTGGTCGGCGGTCATCATTAATTACAACGCTGGCGCCCTGTTAACGAAATGCGTTGCAAGCGTTTTCGCAGACGCGAGTGCGGGACTTCCGAACATTGTTGTGGTTGACAATGCCTCGAGCGATTCTTCACTTGCGGACTTGCGCGCGCAGTTTCCCGAGGTCGCAGTGGTGGAAACCGGCGCCAATCTTGGATACGCCCGCGCTGCCAATCTCGGTATCGCATCTACAACGACATCGGTGGTTGCGGTGTTGAATCCGGATCTTGTGTTTCACCCGGGGACGGCGGCGGCAATGCTGGCCCGGGTGGATAGCCAGACTTCGGTTGGTGCGGTCGGTCCCGAAATTCGCAACGTTGACGGTTCGGTCTATCCCTCCGCACGGAACTTCATCGGCCTTGGTGCGGCGGTCGGGCACGCAACATTGGGTGCGATTGCTCCTCATAATCGATGGACGCGTGCATACCGAGGTGAGGCGCGCTACGGATCAGGGGCACGTGCAGTCGATTGGTGTTCTGGCGCAGCGCTGTGGTTGCGTCGCAGCGCGCTCGATGCTGTTGGTGGCTGGGACGAGCGCTACTTCATGTACGTCGAGGATGTGGATCTGTGCTGGCGACTCGGACGGGCGGGGTTCGAGGTGTGGTACGAGCCGGCCGGGGTGGTAACCCATGTCCAAGGTGCAACAACGCGTGCACGTCCCTATCGGATGATCATCGAGCACCATCGCTCGTGGTGGAAATTCACGAAGGTGCGCTGGCAGGGTGCGCGCCGTGCGCTGCTCCCGATTACCGCACTGTTCCTCGTGGCTCGAGCCGCACTGGCCTGCGGGAGCTGTGCGCTTCGTCGTCGTCTCCGTGGGCGATCCCCGCAGTAGAGAAATGCCGGGTAGATTGCTGCGTATGCCGAGTTACGACCGAGCCGCAATCCGTCGGCGATCGAGATCCACCCGCCGTACGCGTTCTTCGACGCCAATGATCATCACCATCATCGTGGTGATCGCGATTTTTGGGACCGGAATTTTCCTGACGCTGCGCCAGCGCTCGGCGAACGCCTCGGTAGCTCCTCGAGTGGCAACCGCAACCAAGTCCGGCGATCACTGGCACGCCTACCTCGGAGTCAACGTGTGCGGCACCTGGATCGACAATGCGCCGGAATACACGCGGTATGCGAACAGTGCCTCGACGGCGGAGCCTGGAATCCACTCGCACGGTGATGGACTGGTGCACATTCACCCGTTCATCAGCGGCGAAGCCGGCAAGAATGCGACGTTGGGGAAATTCATCAGTAACGGTGGTTGGAAGCTCTCGAGTACGTCCATGAAGTTGTGGGATGGACAGACCCACAAGAACGGTGACGAATGTCCTGCCGGTTCAAACTATGACGCCTTGCGTACCGCCGCGGACCCGACATCATCTTCGACTTCGACCAGCACGCCTTCAGCACCCGCATCGGCCGCGCCTGGTGAGATCGTTTGGACCGTGAACGGGAAGAAGCAGACTGGGAACCCGGCGAATTATCGACCGAAGGACAAAGATGTGATTGCAATCGGCTTTCTGCCCAAGGATGTTCCGCTGCCGGTGCCGCCGAACGCAGCCCAGGCGCTCGCCAACATCTCCGATCTCCCGCCAGGGCAGTCCGCAGCCACGGCAACGACACCGCTCTCGCCGCCAGTGTCCGTGGTCCCGGGCACAACTCCTTGATACAACGTTTATGCCGCGTCCAGGAGGGCTACCCGCGATGAAAGCAATCGTGCTCGTAGGTGGTGAGGGAACGCGGCTTCGGCCGCTCACGCTCACGACGCCCAAGCCGCTGTTGCCAATCGCCAACGTGCCATTTCTCGAACGCCAACTTCGCTGGCTTGAACGGTCGGGCGTGACCGATGTTGTGTTGTCGCTTGGCTATTTACCGGAGGCGTTTCGTGCGCACTTTCCCGGTAGCAAATTTGGCGAAATGCGTCTGGAGTATGCCGTCGAGGAAACACCACTCGGCACCGCCGGTGGAATTCGTTTCGCAGCGGCCAGCGTCGATGAGCGCGTCATTGTTTGTAACGGTGATGTTCTGACGACACTCGACCTTCCGGCGCTCATCGCGTTTCATGAATCGCGTCATGCCGAAGCAACCATCGCGTTAACGCAGGTGCAAGATCCCTCGGCGTTCGGTGTCGTGCCCACCGATGAACACGGTCGAGTGTTGGCCTTCATCGAAAAACCTCCGGTCGCGACCGCTCCTTCGAATTGGATCAATGCCGGTACCTACATCCTTGAACCATCTGTGCTGGCCGGTATCCCCGAAGGCATCAACGTTTCGATTGAACGCGAGACCTTTCCGCGCATGCTGGAAGACCAGCGCACGCTGTGTGCGATGCAGTCGGACTCCTACTGGCTCGACATCGGCACGCCGGACAAATATGTTCAGGCCCACCTCGACGTCCTACACGGGCGATTGGATGCTGCGCCGGCCGACGATGCGTACGAGTATGCGCCCGGGATTTGGGTGCAAGGTGATGTCGTGATTCACCCGGGTGCGCATGTCGAAGGTCCAGTGTTGTTGGGCCACGGCGTCGAAATCGCAGCCGGTGCGCGCGTGGAGTGTTCGGTGCTCGGTGCGCATGCCGCTGTCGGACCGGATGCTCGAGTACGACGCTCAGTGCTACTGGCCAGTGCTCGCGTCGGGACACGTGCGGAAGCGGACGACTCCATTTGCGGACCGGAGTCGACGCTGGGGACGGATGTGCTGGTGGCTGACCACACGGTGGTCGGGCCGCTTGCTGAGGTTGCCGACGGGGTACAGCTCTCCGGCGGGCGGGTTGAAGTCTGACTCGTCGGCATTTGAGCACGGATCCGTCGAGGGGAGAGACTGCCGGACATGCGCGTACTCGTGACCGGCGGAGCCGGCTTTATTGGATCAACGCTGGTGGATCGTCTGCTCGCAGAAGGTTACGACGTCGATGTCGTCGACGATCTCAGTAACGGTTCGCTTGGCAACTTGGCAGAAGCACGCGAAGCGCGGACTCGGCGCTTCACCTTTCACCGGATGGATGTGCGTTCTCCCGCGGTGATCGAGCTCATCGCGCATCGCAAACCCGAACTCATTTATCACCTCGCAGCACAAGCAGACGTGCGCGTGTCGGTCGCAAAGCCCGCATTCGATGCCGAGGTCAACATCATCGGGTCGCTCAATGTTGCAGAGGGCGCGTTAAAGGCAGGAACGCGCAAGGTGTGTTTCGCTTCCAGTGGTGGGACGATTTACGGAATCCCCGAAGAGCTACCGGTGCGCGAAGGACATCCGCAGCGTCCCATTTCGCCCTACGGCGTGGCGAAGAAAGCCTTTGGCGATTACTTGCATTACTACCGCGAGATTCACGGGCTTGAGTACAGCGCGTTGGCGCTTGCCAATGTGTATGGACCGCGCCAAGACCCGAATGGGGAGGCGGGCGTCATTTCGATCTTTGCATCGAAGTTGCTCGGGCGCGAACGCCCGACGATCTTTGGCGACGGTGAGCAAACGCGCGATTTCGTATATGTCGATGACGTAGTAGATGCCTTCTGGCGCGCCTCCGAAAAGGGAGGCGGTCTCTTGATGAACATCGGTACCGGTGTGGAGACGAGTGTGCAACAACTGTTTGACGCGATGGCAAAACTCTCTGGGTTCAAGGATCCGGCGCGCTATGCGCCCTCACGACCGGGTGAGTTGCAGCGCTCAGCGTTGGACCCCGGACGCGCCTTGATTCACCTAGGGTGGAAACCCTGGACCTCTCTCGAAGAGGGCCTGGGACGGACGCTCGAATGGTGCAAGGCAGTTCGGAGTTCGGCCGGACGGCGCTAGCGCATCACGCGGAACGCGTCGAGATCGAGGTCAGTTCGCGCCCTCGGTACGTACGACGCGTCGGGGTAGCCGACACACAACAGTGCTTGCGGAATCCACGTTGCATCGAGCTGCAAGGCATCGTTGCAGACGTCGGGACAAAAGATCGGCGCGGCTACCCAGCAGCTCGCAAGGTCCAGATGGCTTGCGGTCAGCATGAAGTTCTCGACTGCGGCGCCAAGGGAAAGCAGCGCCATGCCCCACTCGGCGTTGGTGCGCTCGGCGTCGGGATACGTGTCGAGCCCGTCGCGGGTAAGGCATCCGAGCACTAATGCGGGTGTGTCGGCAAGTCGAGCAATGGATCCCACAATGAGCCGCTCGATAATGGCTGCGTCAACATGGTCGCGCTCGAGATCGATGCGCCAGCGTGCGCCCATCGCTTCGGCGAAACGTTGTTTCGTTGCGAGGTCGGTGATGGTCACCCAACGCCAGGGCTGGGTGTGATGCGGGGCGGGTGCACACAATGCTGCTGCGATACAAGTATCGATATCAGCGGTAGCAATGGCTTGGGGTGCAAACTGGCGAATGGAGCGGCGCGCGTGAATAAACGCCGGAATCGTCATCGGAAGAGGTCTTCTTGCGCAGGGCGAATCAGGTCGCGCGCGCGACCGTCACCGAACCACCCGGGGTCTAGACCGCGCACAATCGCAACGGGGCAGTGTGTGGCCTTGCCCATCACGAGTTCTGCGGCGCCGGCAATTTCATCGGCGATCGCGACTTCGGTGACCTCGAGCGTGCGGCCTCGGTCGTCGGGCGTGCCCCGCAGATCGAGAATGGCGCGAATGCCGGCCACACCGATTGCAACATCCGTGAGGCCCATACGCCACGCACGACCGAACGTGTCCGAGACGATGACTGCACACGCGGTTTGCGTGCGGGCAGCAATTCGTTCACGAATGCGTTGTGCCGATCGATCGGGATCGACGGGAAGGAGCGCCGCAGTGCCGGCGTCAACGTTCGACAGATCGATTCCGGCATTGGCGCAGATGAATCCGTGCTGCGTTTCGCTGATGAGTAACGGGCCGCGCTCGCGAATAATACGGGTGCTCTCGGCGCGCACCAACCGTTTCTTTGCATCGGGGTCCGAGGCGTCGATTGCAACGAGACGGTCTTCGGCCTTGCTCACAATTTTTTGTGTCACCACAAAGCAGTCGTGATGCTCCACCGTAATCCCGGCGGCCATTGCGGCGTCAACGATGGCATCGCCGATTACGGTGCCGGGGGTGATTTCGGGGATGCCCGGAACGGGAATGCATGTCAGCATTGACGCCATGTTACGAAGCGATCGCAGTGAGGGCGGACTGGGCGAGTGCGGCGGCTATGCGCACGTCGTGCATCAAGGTGTCGGTAACGACAACGCGATAGCCCAATGCTTCGACCTCGGTGGCACGCGAGTCGTCGCGCTGGTCGATAACAAATGCAGAACAAAACTCTCGGTACATCTCAGCGACGCCGACACAGGATGCGTCATAGCCCTGCGCTGCCATCATGTGATCCGCAGGGCCTTTGACGGCCCTACCCGCAATCAGGGGCGAAATTGCGACGACCCGATCGCGAGCGGCAACGAGTGCAGAGCGAATCGCCGGGATCGCCACAATCGGTCCAATGGAGATAAGAGGGTTTGATGGGCAGATGATGATGGTTGATGCCGCCGCAATTGCTGCGAGGACCCCCGGCGCGGGTGTGGCGGCAGTCGCACCATCGAATGCAATGTCGATGACGCGAGGAACGGCTCGTTCGCGTACGAACCACTCTTGCATCGCAAAGGTGGTCGCTTCGCCGTTTATGTCGGCAGTGATGCGTGTGGTGACGCGCGCGTCGGTCATGGGAAGCACGCGAGGAGCGATGCCCCAGGACCGCGTGATGGCGGTGGTGACTTCCGAGAGCGTTGCCCCCTGCCGCAGCTGTTCGGTGCGGTATAGGTGGGTGGCAAGATCTTGATTGCCGAGTCGGAACCACGTTGGTGCGCCATATCGATCGAGCGCGTCCATGGTGGTAAAGGTCTCGTTGGCGATCCCCCAACCGGTGTCGGGATTGGCCACGCCGGCCAGGCGATACGTGACGGAATCGAGATCCGGGCAGACGTACAGGCCGTGAAAGATGTCATCATCTGCCGTGTTGACAATGGCAGTGACATCCTTGGGGTCAACGGCATCGACGAGGCCGGCAAGAAAACGAGCAGCCCCGACGCCACCGGCGAGTGCGGTAATCATGCGTCGAACAATAGACGGG
>JBMOIW010000031.1:0-20151 GCA_049317145.1 Acidimicrobiia bacterium | reverse complement strand
ATTCCTGTAGAGCAGGTCCTCGAGCAATTGCAACAAACGCTCGGAGTCTTGCCCCAGCATGAGTCGGCAGTGCGGGAACGCTACGCCCGGATCGCCGGCGAGCTCGCTGTTCATTGCGAGCGCGAAATGCCCCAGTTGCAACGGCTCATACGCATCCTGTCTCCCCACGCCGTTGCACACTCAATGGTCATGCGTGTTTTGAACGACACTCGCCTCGCAACTGCACGCCTCGCGCGTCGCGAAGGCGACTGGATGATGGCGGTGGAGCTTGCCGGAAACGTCATGACTACCGGCGAAAACCAGCATGTCCAGCAAGCAGTTCTGATCGTCCACGACGTGATGGTGCGACAAGGCCGACGCGAAGAGGCCGAGCCATACCTGCAATTTGCCATCGATCGCTGTGGGTCGCGCGAGGCGCGGCGCTTCCTGCAATGTGCGCTCGCCGACATTGCCGTTGCGCGCGGCGAGGCCGATCGCGCTCGGTCGTTGTTTGACGAGGCGTTTCATGGGCTGACGATGCTGGATACGACAAATCCTGATCAGCTCGAGACGTACGCAACGGTTCTGGAGCGACACGGCGAAGTTGCGCGCGTTCACTGGGCCCGTACCCGCGCGCAACATGAACGCACGTGGCAGCAAGCGGGACTGCAGACGTCGCCGTTAACGCGCGGACGGTAATGCGGCGAGTCGGTCCCGGCAGTCGAGCGCATCAATGCGAATGATCCAATCGTCACAATCCACAGCCGGTCCGCGGTACCCCCAGTCGGCAACGGATCCAACGTCGGCGTCACGACGTAGCGTGGCGAGATCGCGAAACAACAGGGCCTGATCCCATTGTGTTTGCAGCGTTACGGCCAGCTTGGCGGCACTGCGAACCGTGACCTCCCACGCATCGACATTTGCGGGAATTGATTCGTAGTGGCCGTATCGCGCAAGGAGGGTTGCCGCTGACTTCGCACCCCATCCGGGTAATCCCGGAAAGCCGTCAGCACTGTCGCCAGTCAAGCCCAGGAAATCCGGGATCGACGACGGCGTCACGCCGAACTTCGTGCGCACGCCCTCCGCGTCCCACACCGCGTTGTTGCGCCGGTCAAACTGGACGACACGGGTGCCTTTCACACACTGGGCAAGATCCTTGTCGGGCGAACAAATCCAGATGCGCTTGACGGTGGGATCGTGTTGCGCAACCGTCGCAGCGGAGGCCAACGCGTCGTCGGCCTCGTAGTGCACCATTGGCCAGACGGTGATGCCAAGTGCAGCGAGTGCGGCATCCAAGAGGGGAAACTGTGCCCATAGGTCCGGATCCATACCTTCGCCGGACTTGTACCCGTCGTACATGGTGTTGCGAAACGAATCGACCGTGCAATCGGTGGCAACCCCGATGTGAGTGACCCCGTCTTCCAGCATGCGCAGGATCGAGCGAATAACTCCCCGAACCGCCGCGACCTCTTCGCCACTGTCATTGCGATGAGACGGCAGCGCGTAAAAGTGCCGAAACAGTTCGTAGGTACCGTCGACGAGATGAACGTCCATCGGCGCGCGTCTACGCAAGGCGCGTGAGGGTAACGCTCACCGTGAGGGAATCGCTCGGTGAGCCGCGAAATACCCCTTTTAGCGGAGTGACATCGCCGTAATCGCGCCCCCGTGCAACGACCACATGGCGTTCGTCGACTTGGGAACCATTGGTCGGATCGAAGGCGACCCAGTCACCCACCCACGCTTCGAGCCAAGCATGGCTTTCGCCAGTAACCGGTGCGCCAAGTGGTGCGTCGGTTGCGGGATACAGATATCCCGAGACGTATCGCGCGGGAATCCCCAAACTCCGCAACTGCGCCAGGGACACGTGCACGAAGTCCTGGCAAACCCCACGTCCTGCCGCGCGCGCTTCGATCGCCGTTGTGTCGACGCGCGTCGCACCTTTTTCGTATTGCAGAATCTCGCGGGTGCGCTCAGAGATGTTCGTCGCAGTGGTCAACACGGACTGCGGGTCGTAACAGGACTGGGCATCCGCCCGCAGCACCTCGTTGATATCGGTGAATTGCGACGGGGAAACTAACTCGTAGAAGCGATCGGCGTGGCGAGCAACTTCGCCCCATGACGGCAGAATTTCGGGTGGATTCGAATGCGGTTGGGTCACCACTTCAGAGTCGGCCACGATGTCGAGTTCGTCGTGTGGCTCGTGGACATCGAACGCATGGACGACCGTTCCCCAGTAATCAAAGTAGCGGTACGCATGTGCACGAGGAGCGACGCGTAGTTCGTGGTTGATGGTCCGCTGACCATCAGAGCTGATTGGAGTGAGGCGCGCCTCGTTGTACGAGTCGAACACGTCACCGCTGTAGCGCATTGTGGTGTGATGCCGAACGTGCAGTCGCCAGCTCATGAGCTCCACTCCACTGCTGCACTTTGCAAGAAATACCGCACCGCGATTGCATCATGCACGTCGGCGCAACTGCGTTGGATGCGGTCTCCCATCCGATCGAGGCCGGCGTACAACTCGTCTCGATGGGTGTATTCGATTTCGGAGATAATGCGACCGAGGCGGCGGCGCGGTTCGTCGACAACCCCGATCCGTTCTGCTCGAGGATCGAGATCGGCCAGCGCCCGCAGTGCCACGTTCAGCGTGTGTACCACCGAGCGTGGAAAAAGCCGATCGAGTATCAAGAACTCCACGGCCAACTGTGGCTCGACCCGTTGTCGGTATCGGCGCAAGAACGCGGTGTGCGCAGTGCAGCACCGCAGCATGGTCGTCCAGCTTCCCCGTCCCAAGACTGCAGAACCCGCGGCACGAAGCACACGGGTTGTCATATCGACGCGTTCAAGGCTCCGACCGATGCCTAAGAATCGCCAACCGTCATCGTGGGTCATGGTGGATTCGGCCAAACCGGCAAATGCTGCCGAACGATCCAGAATCCAAGCAAAAAATCCGTGCGGCATCGCACTACCAGCTTCGGCTTCCAGTTCGGTGCCTTGATGCAGCGTGTTCAGCGTTTGCCACAGCTCGTTGGAAATTGCTTCACGAGCACCGCGCGCGTTCTCCCACGCTTCATCGATGGAGTGGCGAATCGAAACTGGTGAAAACTCGTCGTAGGCGAGCGCATGGGTCACGCCGGCCGGGGTGAGCGGGATACCGGCAGTCGACGCGTTGTAGCCCATAATTTCGAGCAGTAATCCGCAGGCTTCTGTTTCGTTGATACCGCGTTCTTCGAGCAGCTGGTGGTAGTAAACATCGAGCAAACGCGCCGTACCCTCGGCGCGTTCGAGATACCGGCCGATCCAGTACAGAGATTCGGCAATTCGACTCAGCATGAACGACCTCGCATCACTGTTGCCCTGCCTGCACAAACGGTGGAGCCGGGGCACGAACGCCGCGCATGATCGGTGTATGCAGGATTCGACTCGGGCGATTCGCGTCCGCGAATGAGACTTCGTCTTCTTCAGCCAAGACCCAAGTGTCTTTTGAGCCACCACCTTGGCTGGAGTTCACAATCAGACTGCCTTCGGGCAGCGCGACCCGTGTCAGGCCACCGGGGAGCACCCAGATGTCGCGACCGTCATTGATGGCAAAGGGACGCAGGTCGATATGACGCGGTGCCAGAGTCCCGTCGACATACGTGGGCGAAGTCGACAACATGACAAGATCCTGGGCAATCCAGCCGCGTGGGTCGGCTTCGACGCATGCTTGATTGGCTGCCAATTGTTCACGGCTCGCCTGCGGTCCGATGAGGACCCCATTGCCACCGGAAGCATCGGTGGGTTTGAAGACCAGTTCCGCGGCGTGCGCGAGCGCATAGGCCCGCATTTCTGGATCCTCCAAGCGGTAGGTCTCGACATTGGGCAGGATCGGTGACTCATCGAAATAAAACCGCGTCATTGCCGGCAAATAGCTATAGACGAGCTTGTCATCGGCGATGCCATTCCCGACTGCGTTGGTGATGGTGATGTTGCCTGCGCGCGCAGCATTGAGTAGCCCCGGCGAGCCCAACATCGAGTCACCACGAAAGTGCAACGGATCCAAGAACTCGTCATCCACCCGGCGATACAACACGTCGACGCGCTGTTCGCCCTCGGTTGTTCGCATGTACACCACGTCTTCCCGACAAACAAGGTCGCGCCCCTCGACGAGCTCGACTCCCATACCACGGGCCAAAAACGTGTGTTCGAAGTACGCCGCGTTGTGTATCCCCGGTGTGAGCACGGCGATAACCGGATCGGTCGCATGGGTCGGCGCAGCTGCACGCAGCGCTTCGAACAAACGCGTGGGATATTCGGCAACGCGCCGCACTCGATGGCTCGTAAAGAGTTCCGGAAAGACGTGCGTCATCGCCCGCCGATTCGAGATGACGTACGAAACGCCGGACGGGACTCGCAGGTTGTCTTCGAGCACGCGGTACTCGCCGAACGCGTCGCGTACCAAATCGATGCCGGCAACTTGAATCCGAACGCCATTCGGCGGCTGGATCCCCATCGCAGCGCGCGAGAAATGGGCCGAGCTGTAGATCAAACGGCGTGGCACGACTCCGGCGTGCAGGATCTCCCCCACTCCGTAGATGTCGTCGAGGAACGCCTCGAGAACGCGGACCCGCTGGCGAACGCCTGCTTCGATGCGTGACCACTCCTCCGCCGGGATGATGCGCGGGACAAGGTCAAGCGGGAACGGGCGTTCTTCGCCAGCGAAACTGAACGTGATGCCCTGGTCTTGAAATGCTTGGTCCCGCGCGTCGGCGCGGGCGGCGAACTCCTCGGGTTCGAGGCCCGCGAACATCTCCATGAGGTCGGCATAATGTGTGCGGGTATTTCCGTCAGCGTCGTAGACCTCATCGAAAACACCCGGACGCACGTAGCCGTCCAATTGTGTCGGTTCTTGAACCATTTCTGCTCCCTCGGGCAGACCATGATTGCCGATTCCCGCCCCTGAGGCCGACATCCTCCGCCAAGTCCCGCGTAGCCTGCCCCCATGCCCGGCACGCTCGAAGCCCAGACGTTGGTCGCGACACCTCCTATCCGCAGGGGCGTCGGTCCGTGGGGAGTGATCCTGGGGACGCTCAGTGCCGCGTGGATCCTTGCGTACACCTGCATGACCCATCAAGTTCGCAAACTGCCGACGCTCCCCACGCCGGCATTCCCGCGCAATCGCTGGTTGGATGCGTGGGTCCGTTGGGATGCTGGTTGGTACGCAACTATTGCGCGCACCGGTTACCACTACACCCCGGGCGAGCAGTCCTCGGTTGCGTATTTTCCCGCGTATCCGCTGGCAATTCGGTGGCTCGGCGCGCTGATCGGCAATGTGTTTCTGGCCGGCATCCTCATCACCATTGCGTGCGGTGTTGGCTACTTGCGGCTGGCGTATCACTGGTTCGCCCAACGCCTCACTCCCGCCGGTACGTGGTGCGCGTTCTTGGTGCTGTGTTGGTACCCGTTTGCCTTTTATCTCTACGGACCGGTCTACTCCGATGCGCTGTTCGCCCTATGTGCACTGGCGGCGTTCGTCCTCCTCGAACGAGACCGACCTGTTCTTGCCGGAGTTCTCGGTGCCGTTGCGACCGCAACGCGTCCCGTCGGGATTGCGGTGGTCATTGGGCTCGTTGCGCTTGTGCTGACGCGGCGTGAAGTTCTGGTGTGGAATGGGCGCCTTGTCGTGCGACTGCACAACCTCCGCCTCTGTGATTTCGGAGTGCTGTTGTCGCTCACTGGGGTGGCCGCGTATCTGGTCTACCTGGGCGTTCGCTTCGGTGATCCGCTCGTGTTCATGCACGCCGAAGCGGGCTGGGATCAAGCTCCCGGCTACGAAACATGGCTGAAGTTTCCGCTGTTGCGTGCGTTGGGTGAAGGGCAAGAAGCGGTGTGGATCTGGCGCCACGGAATGCACTTCCTCGCCGGAGTCCTCGGCCTCGCGCTGTTGCCCCGTGTTCTGCGCCGATTTGGCCTGGCGTACGCGTTGTATGCGTTCGTGATCATCGCAATACCGATGCTTTCGACGAAAGACTTCTTCAGTACCGGCAGATACCTCTTGCCGGCGTTCCCCTGCTTTGCCGCGGCGGGCGATCTCCTCGCCCCCCATCGTCGCCTCCGCGTCGCCGTGTTGGCCGGATGTGTGGCATTCCTCGGGGTATACGTGTATCTGTTCGCCCGCGGCCACTACGTTGCGTGACCGATGCGACTCCTCATTGTCAATGCCGACGATTACGGACTCACCGACGGCATCGCGCGTGCCGTCCTCGATGCACATCACCGCGGTGTCGTTACGAGCACCTCGTTGATTGCAACTGGTCCGGCATTCGCTCGCACCGTACGTTGGCTCGACGACGCACCCGAGCTGGCCACCGGAATGCACTTCGCAGCAGTCGGTGAAGATCCGCCGGTGTTGAGCGCACGCGAAGTGCCAAGCTTGGTCGATCGCAACGGGTTGTTCCCGTTGACGTGGCGTCAATTCGTGTTGCGAGCAATACGGGGTGCAATCGATCCCGATGATCTGCGTCGCGAATTCCTCGCTCAGCTCGAGTTGGTTCGAAGCATCGGGCGTCCGATCACGCATGCGGATGCGCATCAACACCTTCACCTGTGGCCCCTCGTTGGCCGGGTCCTCATCGAGATCGCAGGCGCCCACGCGATCCCCGCAGTGCGACTTCCTCGTGGGGGTGGACGTTCGATCACCACTGCCGGCGTTGCGACATTGCGCTCCCGCGCCGCGACCCGCATTACAAATGCTCAACTCATCACCACTGACGATTCCGTGGGCATCTCGATCGCGGGACGACTGACTCCGGACCGATTCGCACGCGTGATGGACGGATTTTTGAGACGCTCGGTGAACTCTGCAGAACTGACGGTGCATCCTGGTCTCGATCCCGATCCGCAGCGATCCCGGTACACCTGGGGGTTCGCTTGGGCACAAGAGCACGCCACGCTGTGCGCGCCCGCGACCCGTGCTCGTATCGATGCGGACGGTTGGACACTGGGCTCGTACAACGACCTTGCGCCGCAGCGCAAGGAACACCTCGCCTCGGTCTAAGCCGCAAACGTTGTGGGCACACTCCGGTGCGGAGGTGCCTATGCAGTTCAATGATCGTTATGACGCCGGAATACGACTGGCTCGCGCCTGTGAGCACTTGGCTGGCGAACATCCCATCGTGCTCGGCTTGGTGCGCGGTGGTCTTCCGGTCGCGTTCGAGGTGGCGAACCACCTGCACGCACCCCTCGATGCACTCGGGGTGCGCAAAATCGGTTTGCCGCGGCAACCCGAGTTGGCCTTAGGTGCGGTCGGCGAAGATGACGCGCTCGTTGTCGATCCGGAGTTACAGGCCTGGGCGGGCATCACCGACGCTTCGGTCGAGCGCTTTGTTGACGAGGCACGCGCAGCATTGACCGCTCGGATGGCGGCAATCCGCGCTGAGATTCCCATGCTCCCAGTGACAGGACGCACCGTGATCGTCGTCGATGATGGCATCGCTACCGGCGCGACCATGCAGGCCGCGTTGGAGTGTTTACGCAGCCGAGACGTCACACGACTGATTTTGGCCGTACCGGTTGCGGCAGCACCGTCCTTGGCCCGACTGTCCGAACTCGTTGATGAAGTCGTCTGTTTGCATGCTCCGGATGCCTTCGGTGCAGTGAGTGTGTTTTACGACCAATTCCCCGTCACCACCGATCTGGAGGTCATTCGGTTGCTACGGCATCAGCGGGCCGTCCAACCCGGGGTACGCCCTGCGGCAGTGCTGGTCGACGCAACCGCCAGTTCCCCTCGACCATCGAGCGGCTCTCGAATCGTTGGCGTTGCCCCGGGAGTGGAGGTCGAAATCGAAATTCCCATCGAGGGCCCGTTGCGCATGCCAGCAGTTCTCCACGTTCCCGATCATCCTCGAGCACTCGTCGTGTTTGCCCATGGTGCGGGTAGTAACCGTCATAGTCCACGCAACACCGCGGTGGCGAGCGTCTTCGCAACCCACCGCTACGCGTCGCTTCGACTCGACTTACTCACGCCGGAGGAAACCGCGGAACATGTCAAAGGCTTCGCATTTCCATTGCTCGCCGCGCGGCTGCGCGCGGCTCTTCGGTGGGCGCGTGCCGAACCGGCACTCGCCGGGTTGCCGGAAGTCTTGTACGGCGCAAGCACCGGTGCTGCGGTTGCCTGCATAGCCGCCGCAGCCGAGCCAACGATTGCTGGCATCATTAGCCGCGGCGGACGCGCCGACTTGGTGCGCGACGTACTCCCTGAGGTGCGCGTTCCGTGTTTGTTCTTGGTGGGAGAACGCGATGACGTCGTGGCCGATCTCACCCGTTCCGTGGTGCATACGTTGGGTCCGCGTGCCCAACTTCGGATCATTCCGGGTGCCGGGCATCTGTTCGAGGAACCCGGTGCACTGACTGCAGTCGCTGAGGCTGCGTGTGAGTGGCTCGATCAGCGCTTCGCCGCCTCTCGTATTCGGTAGTTTCCGATACTGGCGACCCTACCTACTGGTCGGTAGACTGCCCCGCCATGGACGACTCGCATCTCATCGCCGAACTTGAACCCATTGCGGCAGAGCAGATTCAACGGCATCTGAGTACCACCAAAGAGTGGTTCCCGCACGCAATGGTGCCGTGGAGTCGGGGCCGCGATTTCGTCGAAGACGAAACATGGGATCCCACTGAGTGTCCCCTCCCGGATGCAGTTCGATCGGCGTTGTTCGTCAACTTGCTGACCGAAGACAATCTTCCCTATTACTACCGCACGATCTCGGAGCATTTTGGCCGCGTCGATAGCTGGGGTGAGTGGTCGCGACGTTGGACTGCCGAAGAACAGCGCCACGCGATTGTGATTCGTGATTACCTCACCGTGACGCGCGCAATCGATCCGGTCGCGCTTGAGCGGGCCCGCATGACCCAGGTGAGCGGCGGACAAGTGCCCGAACCAACGTACGCGATCGAGGTGCTTGCCTACGTCGCATTGCAGGAGCTCGCTACCCGCATCTCGCACCGCAACACGGGCAAGATGCTCGAAGATCCGGTGGGATTCCAGATCATGTCGCGGGTCGCCGCGGATGAGAATCTCCATCATCTCTTTTACCGCGACCTGGTAACTGCAGCACTGGCGATCGACGCATCTACCACAGTGATCGCGATCGACAACATGGTGCGCGACTTCCAAATGCCGGGCGTTGGAATTCCGGGTTTCAGTGAACACGCAAAAGCTATTGCGCAGGCCGGGATCTACAACTTCTCGATCCACTACGAGCAGATCCTTGCGCCGATCGTGCTGCGCCAATGGCGGCTCGCCGACCTCGTTGGCCTTTCGGGTGAAGCCGAAGCCGCTCGAGAACGCACCATTGCGCACCTCGCCAAAATGGAACGTATTGCGCAGCGGATTGCCGAACGCGATCTCGCAAACGCGAATGCCTAAATCGCTGCGAGTAACGGCTTCCGTTGCGCTGGTGGAGTTAGCGCTGACGGACTCGACTGCGTAGCGCGAGGAGCGCAAGCCCAATCGAGACAACCGCAACTCCGGCGACGGCGGCCAGCGCTCCGAGCAGATCGGATGCGACCCAGCCGTCGGAAATGACGGAACGTAACCCGGCGAGCAAATAGGTCACGGGGTTATACGTTGCGACGGTCTTGAGCCATCCCGACAACGCTTGTTGGGGAACGAACGCCGTCGTTAAGAACGCGAACGGAAAGAACAGCACGAAGCTGGAGTTCACTGCCGCTGCACTTCCGGTCTTGAGCGCAATGGCGTACGGGAACCCTGTGAACGCGATACCCCAGCTCGCAGCAAGCAGGACAAAGACCACAACTCCGAGCGGCCCGGTCACGAAGGTCACCCCAAAGAGCCATCCCATGATCAACACGGGAATGGTGAGTGCGAGCACGAGCACGAAGTCGGCCATCATGAGCCCCAACAGCAACGTGAGTCGGCGCACCGGTGTGAGCAAAAGCCGATCGAAGTAGCCGTCCGCAATGTCGGTGACGAGTGCCGACGCGCGTGAGATCCCCGTGACCGCAAAGATGATCGCGACGGGAAGCTGAAAAGCCTTGTAATTAAAAGGTTTTCCCCCGCTTTGGGCGGCGAACTCCGTAATGTTGGACAGGGCACCAGTGTTTACGAGATAGAAAAACACTGGGACGATTAGCGCCGGGATGTAGCTCTCGGGCTCGCGCGGTATCGCGCGAATCGCCCGTCCTGCAACACTCAACAGGTCACGGAAAAAGCCGGAAGGGCGCGCCCGGATGATCGCCGCACTCTCGGAAATGGTTGCGCTGCTCATTCGTCGCCATCCTCCATGCGATTGCCGGTCATCTCAAGAAACACATCGTCGAGGGTGGGTGTACGCAGCGACAAGTTGCGCACGGTGACCCCAGCTTCGTTCAGTGCAACAGCAACCGGACTGAGGGTTGCCGCACCGTTAGTAGAACGCACCAACACTTCGCGACCGCGCGCATCAACATGCTCGACTCCGGGGAGTAGGGCAACCCGCTGAGAGGCGGCGGTGATGTCTCCGTCAATTTCGGCAACGATGACATCAGAACCAATTGCTCGCTTGAGTTCCGCGGGCGTACCTTCGGCAACGATGTGACCGCGGTCAATGATGCCCACT
Organism: Acidimicrobiia bacterium; assembly: GCA_049317145.1. Taxonomy (GTDB): domain Bacteria; phylum Actinomycetota; class Acidimicrobiia; order IMCC26256; family JBMOIW01; genus JBMOIW01. The sequence goes on along the minus strand of JBMOIW010000031.1, from coordinate 9,580 downwards.
CGCCCTGCTAGCGCGTCAGCTTCCTCAAGGTACTGGGTGGTCAAGAAAATCGTCATCCCCAATTCACGGTTGAGCATGCGCACCTCGTCCCAAACACGCGCCCGGCTCACGGGATCCAGACCTGTGGTCGGTTCGTCGAGGAACAACACCTCAGGGTTGTGCACAAGTGCAGCGGCGAGATCGAGCCGCCGTTTCATACCGCCCGAGTACGTACCGATCGGCTTGCGGAGCGCATCGCCGATGTCGACCAGCGACGCCAGCGCGTCGAGTCGCGTCCGGATTTGTTCGCGGGTCAGACCGAACAGCCGCCCCTGGAGCCGCAATAGCTCCTCGCCAGTTTGTTTGGGATCGAGCGCCGCCTCCTGGAGCGCAACACCGATCCGCAAACGAACCTTTCCGGGCTGCTCGACAACGTCGTAGCCGGCGACCAACGCCGTGCCTGATGTGGGAGACAACAGGGTGCACAGCATGCGCACCGTGGTGGATTTTCCCGCGCCGTTGGGACCAAGAAACCCATAGATCTCGCCGGTGCGCACCTCGAGCGACACGCCATCGACCGCACGGTTGGAATCAAACGCGCGCACCAAGTCGCGCGCAGCAATCGCAATGGAATCCATAGGGCTGTGACGCTAGTCGGCGCAACGGCGCCGCTGCGGTTACACCAATGCGGTTTGGGGGTTCGGGGTCGGTGCCGAATCGGCGGATCCGGTCGATGTGACCCACCGGTATGACGCAAGCGCGCACTGCGTCGATGCGAGAAACACCGCGACAGATCCCACGATATGGAACGTAACCAGCCAAGCCGGAACGCCCGTGAAGTACTGCGCGTACCCGATTGCTCCCTGTATGAGAATCGCAACGAGCAACACATTGCACGCCTTGCGGAACTCAGAAGCTGCATTGCTGCGCCACGCCACCACGATGGTCACAATCACCAGCACCAAAAAGAGCGACTCGGTAATCCCATGGATGCGTGCAACATCCGGCACGGCGAGGTTGTAACGCTTCGCATCGAGATCGCCAGCATGCGGTCCCGAACCGGTCACGACGGTACCGGTAATAATGACTAACCACACCGCACCCACGATCATGCGAGCGAGTGTGCGTAGCTGCCGCGAAACTTGCAGTTGCGGTTGCGCACCATCAGGAATGCCCGCTCGGCGATAGAGCACAAGCGCATTCCAAATGAGCACGATGGACAACACAAAATGTCCGGCAACCAGCGGCGGCGCCAGCTCAAAGAGCACGGTGATGCCGCCGAGCACGATCTGGCCGATCACACCGGCGACCAGCCCCAACGACAACCAGGTGAGGTCCCGTCGACGTGGAAGTCGCAGCAACGATCCGAGCACGGCGGCCATCACGGCCGCGCTCACGAAACCGGTGAACACGCGGTTCACGAACTCGATCATGGCCGAGGTATCGCTGGCGCTATGGGGCGCTAAGCGTCCCGGCGAGCAATTCGGCCAGTCCGTGCACCCCAGGCCTGAGCCGGTAAGCCGAACGGCCGCGCCGGTCACGATGATGACGCACAACGACAGCAACGCAGCGAGCGTGATGTAGCGGTATGTGCGCGATGAGAGACGGAACCGATTCACGGGTTGGGAGCGTAGAGGAACGTCCCGGTCCGGCTCTATTTGGGCGCTAGCGAGACTCGAATTGCGGACCATCACCGGGCTTACGCACGAGGTTTAGCCCCGACATGTCGAACACTTCTGCGGTCGGAACCGATTCGGTTTCGATCGGCGATTCCGCATGGCCGCGTTCAGGGTGCTCTTTGATGTAGCTGTCGCTGGCGTCGATGAGTTTTTGTGCCGCCGGGAGCGGGGTGCCAAACCATGACGGCATAACCCCGGGACCCGACGGATGGGTAACGGCCCGGTGCGTGCGCATCGAACGCTCGTGGGTGACGCGACCAACAACTTGCTGCGCACGCTCAACCGCCGAAGCATGGAGCTCATTCCAGAGCTCAGTTCCACGTCGGTAATCCGCGCGAAAGATTGCATCGACGCGTTCGGCGGCACGCAGTGTTCGCGCGTCGACCATCTTACGGGCGTAGTTGGGGTCGTAGACAGCAAAGCGCGTGCCGCCCTTTTCGCCCAACAACGCGAACGCATTGATGTCGCTTGGACCGTCGGCGATATAAAACATTTGCCCGAACGGCACGTGGCGAAACTCCTGGGGCACGCGGTCGTTGACGTCGAACGCCACTTCGCGATGGAGACCTTTGCTGATCTTAAACAGCGCCTCAGCTTTGCCGGCGTGCGTCATCGCAGTGGCCACGGTGCGTACGACCCCGGTTCCGACACGCGCATCCGTCGCGCTGTCGGTGTAGCTGCGAGCAAATCCCGGAGCGTGGATCCCTTCGCCGAATTCCGCGGCGTACACCTTGGTGATCAGCGGGGCGATCTTTGAGCCGCGAATCATCTCGGCGAGGCCGGTTGAGACGACGTAGTGCTCCACCACAAATCCTTTGAGTGCTTCGTCGGTCTGTGGGAGGTTCTTCAGCGACTCGAGGCACTCGTACACGCCATCGAAGAAATCAACTTTGGCTCCGAGTGCGTGCAGCGTCTCGTTAGAGAGTCCTGCCATCGGTGGACGGCCAAGTGCCGGATCGATCTCATGCACATAGGCCAACATGCGCTCGAGATACGTGATCTCCGGTGTGACCTCGTGGCCTTCTTTGCGTCGCAATTCTGTGACGAGATTGGACTCCTTCCAAAAGGACGCTTCGTCGATCCCGTACTCCTCGAAGAGCGGGGTCTGCATGTAGCCCCGGGCCAATGTGCCATCGAAATCCCAGACGAATGCGATGACATTCGAAAAGGCATTTCCAGGCGGCAGGATGTTGGGGCTCATGCTTCTCCTTTTGGTGGGAACACAATGCGACGCAAGCGGTCGCCTTCGACAATGAGGGTGTAGCGCGGCGTGCGAACAAATCCGGGAGCTAACTCGTTGGCATTGGCGTACGCGGCTTTCGCTCGGCTGCGCTGGCCGGTCCGGGCAAGCCGACCTTCGACGACGTCGGCACCCAATGCACGGACCATTGATCCGCCAAGCGAGAACTCGCGCGGGGATTGCACACGTTTCGGAAGGGACAACCGGGGCTCCTGAGTCGCAGCGGCCGCAAAGTATGTCCGGTTAGTTATGGTTTGCGCAATCTCTCCGGACGCGAAAACACCGCCGCCGATCGGGGCAGCGTTTGCGACTGACTATTGGTTACCTCTGGGCGCCAACCAGTCCTTGGGCTCCCGCGTAGGCCTGCTGGGCGGTCCGAAGCACTGCCTGGTTGCCGTCCCCGCCACGCTCGTGTGCCCCCAAGTCCAAAAATGCGTGAGGGTCAACGGGCGGTACTTGGACATATCCATCGGCATCGGCCTGGACGTAGCCGGGTGCGTAGACAAACGACGGGTCTTTCCGGATGGGTGCACTCGCTAAGTCGTTCTGGCGACTCGCCGGAACGGTCTCGGAAGGTGCAATGGCGCGTGAGAGCCCAATGCCAGCCTGATTGGCCGTAACGACATCAGCCCAGGTGCGGGCGGATGCGACAGCTTCTGCAGCGTTTGGGGCTGCGATCATGGCGGTGCTCCTGCATTGCCTTGACGTCCGCTTCCTGCGGACCCCCTTAAGTTACTTTCCAGTAACTATTAGGTCAAGTATCCAGGCTGCCTTACGGGGTCCCAAACAACCGGTCACCGGCATCCCCCAGGCCGGGAACAATGTAATACCGATCGTTGAGCTCCCGATCAAGGGATGCAGTCACCACGCGGATGTCGGGATGTTCCCCCAACAGGTGCATGACACCCTCCGGCGCGGCCACCAGCGAAATTTGGACGATGCGCCGCGCCCCTCTGGCCTTGAGGAGCTCAACGGCCAGTGCGGCCGAGCCGCCGGTGGCAAGCATCGGATCGAGGATGATGACATCGCGTTGATCGAGATCGGCCGGGAACTTCTCGTAGTAGCGCACTGGCGTCGCGGTTTCTTCGTCCCGATACGCGCCCAAAAAACCCACGCGCGCGTTCGGCAACAAGGTGAGCACCGCGTCGAGCATTCCGAGCCCCGCGCGCAGAATCGGAATGACGGCCACTTGTTTTCCGGCAAGCGCATGCTTGGTTGTCTCTTCGAGAGGGGTTTGGACAGTGTGGTCAATCAGCTCGAGATCGCGCGTTGCCTCATAGGTAAGCAAGAGCGCCAGTTCGGCAACGAGCCGACGAAACGTTGCGGTGTCGGTATGCATGTCGCGTAAGTACGTCAGCTTGTGTTGGACCAGCGGATGTTCTACGACACATAACTGTGGGAACGAAGCGGTATCGAACGCCATAGCGTCACGCATCCCGTTCGAGATCAAGTGCTGCCGAGTTGATGCAATACCGCTCCCCCGTTGGCCGCGGACCATCGGGAAAGACGTGGCCAAGGTGTCCATCACATGCCGCGCACCGCACTTCGATGCGCACCATGCCATGCGAAGTATCCGCCAGCGTGGTCACTGCGCCATCAATGGGTTCGTAAAAGCTCGGCCATCCGGACCCTGAATCGAACTTTGTATCGGAACGAAACAGCGGCGTCTGGCACCCAATGCAGCGATACGTTCCCGCGTCATGACAATCCCAGTAGCCGCCGGTAAAGGCTCGTTCGGTACCGGCTTGGCGGAGAACCTCGTATTGCGTCGGGGTCAGGCGAGATCGCCACTCTTCATCGGAACACTGCATCGGATCGTCCATAACGCGCATCGTAGGACGCGGCACGTGGAACACTGGGGAAATGGCTATCGCACAAGAAATCGTCTGTGTGGATTGCGGTGGAGCTGCGTTCCTCGTCCAACAACTCGAACCCGACGAGGTTCCCCAAGTTGGCGACATCGTCACCTATCGATGCCGCGATTGCCTCGATCGCTGGGATATCGAACTCACCGAGGAAGACGTTGCCGGTGAGCAGTGACTCCTCAGCCGCCGCGCAACACGCGCAATACGAGCCCGCCCGTGCCCCACGGCGAGTCTTCGATAGCGCTGCCGACCGCTTCTGCGCTGTTGCCCCGGCGCAGCGCCCCAAGAATGTTCTCGTAACGCCCGTTCAGAAGCGTTTTTACGGTGGCCTCCAACCCCACTTCGTACGACGGGTAATTCTTGACTCCAACCGAGTTGAAGTTGGTCGCACCGCTTGCACCCTGGGTTGTTGCCAACGGATTAAAGCTCGCCTTGGTCCCTTCGGCTTGCGCCCACGCCGTCATGGCCCGAACGTTCTCGGGCGTCTTAGGGATCTGCAACCGATCCAGGAGATCCGCGGCCCACTTGGCGCGGTCCGGGGAAGCGCCACTTGGAGCTTCTGCTTTGGCGAGCGCGGCCGCAAACCCTGTCGCTGGTGTCGCCGGGAGTGCCTGGACTCCACGCGCGCCAAAAGAACCCTGGATCGCTGCGATCCGAGCTCGCACGGCATGCACTGATTCCATGGCACCTCCCGGCTGACGCGCCAAGGCGCAGCCGTCAGATCTTCATCGTCAGCATTCCCGCCGGCTGAAGGAGTTCGCCGGGGAGCCATCGGATCAGGTCCACCGCAGGAACCTCGAGCTCTCCCCCTGAAGCGCACTGCACGCGGGCACCAATAGATCGCACCACTTGTTGCGCGGTTGCAAATGCCAGCGGATGCTTTGCCGCAAGGCGAGCGTCGAGTTCGCAGACCTGTGGTGCGAGTGCTTCGAGCACGCCCAAATCAATGGGATAACGGCCAAATGCCGCCAACGCGAACTGAACCGGCGATCCGCTCCGGCGAAGTTCGAGCAGGACCCGTTCTGCCCGACCGCCCATGGGCTCGATAAGGAGCATCAAGACCTTGGGATCGAATCCCGCATCAAAGACCCGCCGGTATAACGCGGCGATAAGCGCCGGATCGGCAACGGCCCGCATCGGGACGCGGAGCTGCAGGGTTGCTCCTTCGTGCGTTTCGAGCAGCTTGAGACCAACGTCGAGTTCAAGCTGACACAACGCACTTGCGTACATCGGATCTTCCTCGACTGCTCGCAGGAGCGCCGCCGCGTTGCGCGCCCCAGCAAAGGCACCCTCGATCGCATACCCGATGAGCGCCCCGCCCGAGTGTTCCGTGATGGATTGCGCCCGGAGTGGCAGGGTCTTGTTGGCGAGCGCGCGCTGCATTCCGGCCCGTTGTCCGATGTCGCTCTCGGGCTCCGCCCGCCGCTGCAATCCACGTCCGGATCGCTTGGCTTCGTACATCGCTAGATCGGTAGCGCGGATGAAGGTTTCGATGTCCGTTGTAACTGCATCGGCATAGGTGACTCCCACGCTGCAGGTCAGTGCAGTAGTGGCTCCAAGCGCGCTGAACGGTTGCTGACCAATCGCCCGACTGACGCGATCCCCAAGCTCATCCAGTAACGCGACATCCGGGACGTCTTCGCACAAGATCACGAACTCGTCGCCTCCGAGGCGGGCCACAGTGTCGGAAGGGCGCATGGCCCCCAGAATGCGACGCGCCACTTCGCGCAACACCTCATCGCCGAACGCGTGGCCGAACTGGTCGTTGACCTGCTTGAAGTCATCGAGGTCCAGATACATAAGCCCCACACCCTTGTGCGAGCGGCGAGTTCGCCGCAGGGCTTGGTCCAAACGGTCTCGCCACACGATACGGTCAGGGAGGCCGGTCAGGGAATCTCGCCCCACCGTCTTGGCCAGTGTTGCTTCTCGACGACGGTCTGCAGTGACGTCGTGGCCAACCCAGGCGATTCGATCCACGCCGACGGGATAAGCGGCCACGGAAAACGTGCGCACTCCGCCTTCCAGTGCCACACCAGAAACATCACGAGGCACCGTTGCATGGCGTCGCGCGGCCGCGAGGACCTGCACTAATGCCACCCACGCGTGACGGTGCAACCCGGGTACGCGCGCTCCGGGGGAAATGCCGAAACGGCGGGCCGTCTCGTTGCATTCCCGGACATTTCCCTGCCAGTCCGTCACTGCGTTGATGTCAGGCGAAGACCGCCAAAACGCTGCAAAATCGGGCTCGTTCATGCGCCTCCACCTCGGCTCGTGCCCGTGTCGTCCGACGTCTTCAAAGAATTTGCCCAAAAAATCCTTTCAGAATCCGCACTTTCCTAAACGTTTCGCGCGAGGATGCCGCCGCAATATCAGCATCTATGGAGGTTTCATGAACCGGAGAGAGCTTGTACTGGCGCTTGCAGAGCGTTCAGACATGGACCGTAAGACCGCTGACGCAGTGCTCAGCAACTTGGTAGACGTCATCACAGAACGCGTCGCAAAGGGCGAGCCGGTGATGATCTCCGGGTTCGCGAAATTTGCCCGCGTCGACCGCAAGGCTCGCATGGGCCGTAACCCGCAAACGGGCGAGCCGGTCAAGATCAAGGCATCGCGTCGTGCACGCATCACTGCGTTGAAGCAATTCAAAGACGCAGTGTTGACGGGCAAGGTTGCTGCGAAGCCTGCAGCCAAGAAAGCCACCAAGAAGGTTGCCAAGAAGACAACGAAGAAGGCGGCAACGAAGAAGGCGGCAACGAAGAAAGTTGCAAAGAGGGCTCCCGCACGTAAGGCAGCAACCAAGGCGACTCGTCGTCCTGCCAAGCGTCGCTAGCAGCAGCACCAGGGTTATCGAGAGACCGGGCCTAGGCCCGGTCTCTTTGTTTTTCTTGGCTTGCCGCGAGTGCTTCGAGCATACGGTCGGCGCAATAGGCTTTGGTTTATGTTTGGAACCCGAACGATGGTGGATGCCCGCGCTGCACTCCCGGGGCGCGAAACCCCGGTAGCGATCTCTGCTATTCACACGGTGCTCGGAACTCGGTTCGTTCCACCATATGACCCACCGTTCGACATCGCGCATTTCGCGCTCGGCTGTTTTTGGGGCGCCGAGCGGGTGTTTTGGAATCTTCCGGGTGTGTTCAGCACCGGTGTCGGTTACACCGCGGGCTACACACCGAACCCCACGTACGAAGAAGTGTGTTCTGGTCGCACTGGACATACCGAAGCGGTGCTCGTGGTGTTCGACCCCGCCGCAGTGCAATACGAAACGCTCGTGCGCACGTTCTTCGAAGCGCATGACCCGACACAAGGTATGCGCCAAGGTAACGACATCGGTACGCAATATCGCAGTGGCGCCTACTTCGTTTCGGACGCGCAACACGCAACCCTCAGCACTGTGCGGTCGGCCTATCAGGCGCAACTGCGCGCAAAAGGGTTCGGTGAGATCACCACCGAGATTGCACCCGCTGGACCGTTCTACTTTGCCGAGGAATACCACCAGCAGTATTTGGCGAAGAACCCGAACGGATATTGCGGTCTTGGAGGCACCGGGGTGGCCTGTCCGATCGGGCTCGAATAGACCTCAGGGTAGGCCGATCCACCACTACGCTCCGGCGTCATGAGCGCGCCGGCCACCGAGCAACGTTGGAGCTTTATAACCGAGTTGCGCGATCCCGACGGCTACCTGATCGTGCTCCTCCTCACCGTGATCCAACTCGTCCTGTGGCCCCTCTTCGATGTCATCCCCGAGTTCGTCGCGGTTGCCTTTGTTTTGACGGCAACCACGCTGCTGCTCGCATTGCATCGGGCCCGCGCGCACCGAGCGTGGCTGACGGTCGCCTACATCATTTTGGCGATCCTCGCCGTATTCAGCATCGCCGGTGCGATCTCCTCGCGCTTGCGGGCAAATGATGCCGGGTTTTTGGTTGCGGCGGGCGCATTGTTGTATGGCCTTGTTGTGGGAATGACTTTTCCACTCGTGGTGCGGCGCGCGTTCCAACACAGTGTTGTCGGCCTGAGCACACTTGCTGCCGCACTGAGCGCATATCTATTTCTCGGCATGTTTTACGCGGGAGTGATCCGATTCATCGGAGAGAACACCGGCAATTTTTTCGCGCAACCTGTAAAAAACAATGCGGCGACCGCGTTCTACTTCGCGTTCGAAACGCTCACAACGTTGGGGATGGGTGATCTCACTCCGGGTCCCCAGGTTGCGCGGGTGGTGACGATTCTGTGCGCGCTCTCCGGACAGATCTTTCTCGTTACCGCGGTAGCGCGCCTGGTGAGCCTCTGGGGCCAAGAACGTGGCGGTCGCCTCGTCGAACAGTAACTGCTGCGCTACGCCGGCGCATCAACTGCGTGTTGCCGCAACTCCTCGAGCGATGCCCACTCGAGCGTGCGGGCGTGCGTCGCGGCGAGCACGACTGGCGGCGCCACACCAGCGTCAGCAGCTTCACGCCAACGGCCAGCACACAGGCACCATCGATCGCCGGGCTGAAGTCCGGGAAAGTGATACTCCAGGCGCGGGGTCGAAAGATCGTTGCCAACCGATTTCGAATACTCAAGAAACGCCTCGGTCATGACACAACACACGGTGTGCACACCTGCGTCCTCCGCACCGGTATCACAGCAACCGTTTCGATAGAACCCGGTCAGCGGATCCGTGCTGCAGGCAATGAGCTCTTCGCCAAGGACGTTGCGGGCCATCACTCCCCCGTCTCAAGCTGGCGCAAGAGCTCGGACGTCTCCAGCGCGCCGTGGACCCGGTACTGCCCAAGCTTGTCGTGCGTGTCAGCAATATCGAGATTTCGCATGGTGAGCTG
>JBMOIW010000030.1:0-20871 GCA_049317145.1 Acidimicrobiia bacterium | reverse complement strand
TGCATCCGGCCGGCGGACACCCGACGGGAACGTTGGTCAACGGTCTGTTGGCGCTTGATCCGGCGATTGCCAACGTTGGTGATCCGGCCCGCCCGGGCATTGTGCATCGACTGGATCGCGATACCAGTGGTTTGATGCTCGTCGCTCGCACCCCAGACGCCTATGACGCGTTGAGCGAAATGATGGCAGCGCACACGGTGCGGCGCCGCTACATCGCTTTGGCCTGGGGTCAGTTTGATGTTCCACGCGGTGTCATTGATGCTCCGGTTGGCCGATCGCCGTATCGCAAGACCCGTATGGCTGTGCGCGCGGGCGGGCGTTCTGCGCGCACCTTTTATGAGGTCACGGAAACGTGGCGCGATCCGAACGTTTCGCTGTTGGCGCTTGAGCTCGAAACCGGACGCACGCATCAGATCCGCGTCCACCTATCGGCAGTGGACCACCCGGTTGTTGGTGACGCAACCTATGGCGGGCGTCGACAAGGTATTGCGCTCACTAGGCCCTTCTTACATTCCACTTTCGTTGAGCTGGTGCATCCCATGACGGGCGAGGTTGTCACGGTGGATGAAACGCTTCCGGAAGATCTCGCCCGTGTGCTCGCGGAGCTTGGGCCCGTGCGGGAACCCAACGATTAGGCGCTTGTGGCGACCCGGTCGGGTTCGCGGTCCGGTTTGGGATCGCGCTTGGGTGCAGCAATACGGACGATGACCAGAAACACGTTGATGGCGCAACAGATCAAGACCGTCCATTGCAGAACGATGTTGTCAGCGTCACTCCCGATGAGGAGCAGGTGCACCGTTGCGAGTGCATAAAGCCCGTAGCTCATGTAATGGATTGCCTTCCAAAATCTGCGAGGGAGTCGGCGCATCAAGAGCGAGGAGATTTCCACTGCAACGAGGAGATACATCGCGACAATGCCCAGCGTCATGGGGACAGCATCTTTTTTTGCAATCGCAGACTGGGCCGAGAACGGTACGAGCAAATCGAGTACGGAGTAGTTCGCGTAGTTGTCGCCGAGCAGCACGAATACATGGATGAGTACAAACACCACGGCAATGCCGCCGAGGAATCGATGCATGTCGAGCATCCATGGCGGGCGTGGTTGGCGCAACAAGCGAATCGAATGCGCGACACCCCAGGCCATTGCGGCAGCCAGCAACACGTATGCAACGATTCCCGTCGCTCGTGAGGTGTACCAATAGAAGTGTTGATCCACGTGCGAACCTCCGCCCGCAGTGTAGGAAACCAGTGGCCTAAGAAACTGGGTTGTTTGGGTGAGAATCCGTTGAGATCAAGTACTGCTCGAATCCGCCGAAGGTCTGGACCGAACCGTCAGTCCGGACGATAAGTCCGGCATTACCGTGTTGTTCAGCGAGCGCAATCGTGCCCGTGATGATGAGGGTCTTCGCGCACGTCTCGGCCCACCAGGCGTCCATTGCGAGCACGGTCGCAATCTGGATGTCGCTGGTGGCCGGTTGTCCGGTGTGTGGATCGATGAGATGGTGGGCTTCACCGTTGGGTCCGGACCACCGGTGTATTTGGGTGCTGGAGGTCGCCACGGCACCGTGTGGGATTGCGATGTGATTGCGCCCACCCAGTGCATCCGGAGCGGGCAGCGTGAGCTCCACGATCCATCCGGTGTTATCAGACGGGGTGCCAAAGGCGCAGAGGTCTCCGCCCAAGTTGATGCATGCGCCGGCGGCACCGTCGTGCACGAGCGCGCGCGCCACGAAATCTGCGGCCAGACCCTTACCGATGCCCCCGAGGTCAAGGTGTACGCCCGGCGGGAGTGTGATCGCATGCACCAACGGATCGAACCGAATTCCTGCGGGACCAGGACTTGGATGTTGCGGAACGACGTGATCGGATGTCATCGGGGATTGCGGGCTGAGGAGTTCAAAGGATCGGTCGTACCCGGCTGCGACCAGCGCGTCGTAGGTCGTCGGATCGAAGACTCCGTCGGTGTATTCCCACGCGCGAAGCGCCATACGGATCGCGTCATAGGTATCCGGTGAAACGACCACGGGGATATTGGGCCGAGTGTTCAGGCGTGTGAGTTCGCTGTCGGGGAGAAACCGGCTCCATCGTGCCTCAATTGCCCGGAGCGCGTCTTGCGCGTCATGGAGCGCGTGATCGTTGCCTTCTACGACGATGCAATGCGCGTCGGTACCCATGACGCGAAATCGCGCCTCGTGAAATGGGCGATACATCTCTGCAGTTTCGCAGCTCAGCACTGCACCGTTGCACCAGATGGGGTCGTGCAGGTTTTCGGTGGTGCGGGTGCGGGCGTGGTGGTCGTTGGTGGTGCGGGCGCGGTGGTGGGTGGGGGCGCAACCGTGGTTGGTGGTGCGGTGGTAGGTGCGGGCGCGGGCGCACGGGTGGTGGTTGGAGTGGGACCCGGGGCAGGGACGGGACTCGGCGCCGCCGTGGGCGCAGTGCTTGGTGCGGGCGCAGGGGCAGTCGGGGACGGAGCCGGAGCAGGAGTCTTTGGCACACTCTCGGTGCGACCAGTCGCTCTTGTGGTGGTGACCGGGATTGTCGACGATGGCGCACTCGACGATGGTGTTCCCAAGGTTGGTGCGCCAGTGCCGAGGCTTACAGTCGGTAGTACCGCTTTGGACCCTTGCGGACCTGGGACCGGGACAGCAGCTTGCGCGATGCCTCCGTTCGGTTGCGCCACGCTGCTTACTGCGACCTTGGTTGCGTACACCGGTGCATTGGTCTCAATGGAGTGCATAATGAACATCGTCGCTGAAATCGAGATACCGATTGTCAGTAGGCGAGATGCGGCTGCTGGCTTGCGCCGTGATCGTCGGTTCGCGCGGGCCGCATTGGCGGTATGCCGGGACCGACGAGCAGCAATGCCTTGCGAATCATCTCTGGCGTTGAGCTGCGAGTCACGGTGTTCGTTGTCCGCAGAAGGTGCGTGTGCGAATCCGTAGGACTGGTGACGCGCCGTTGCTCGACGCGCTTGAAGCTTTTCGATGCGAGAAGCGAGATCATCGTTCATGTTCGCCAGCTTGAGAGTATGCCGTGGTCAGTCATCGTCTTCGCGTTCGGGTTGGGTTGTAGAGGTAGTCGGCCGTCTCGTCGTCGGCGTTGTCACTCGCTGTGCTGTCGTGGTTGGCGCGGTCGATTGAGTGGTTGGCGAGGCGGGTGTTGTCGGTTGTGGCGATGTTGTTTGTGAGACACTGCTCGGAGCAGGTGCCGACGTCGCCGCTGTTGTGTTCGCCACCTTGGCCGAACCTGGTGTCGGCCCGTTCGCGGTCTGCGTGCCCTTGGTCGCACTCGTTGAGCTCGGACTTGGGTTCACCAGATCTGCGCTCGTTGGCTGCGCGCTTGATGCTTCATTCCCCGGGGGAGTTGCAGTCTGGCCGCCGATATCACCAGCGCCGGAAGCGATGGGGAAGCCCAGTTGTTCTTCGGCTTGCGGGATCGGGTGTAACGATCCGACGCCTGCGAGCTGTTTCGAACCGAATATTCCAACGCTTGCGCCAGCGGTGGTAATGCCGGTAGCGAGCGTGAGCGTCACTGATGAAGCGAGTGCAAGGGCAGTGCGGCGGTCCATGCAAAATTCCTTTCGGGTCCGACCCCGGGCAGTATCGGCGGCGCGCGCTCCATCCTTCAATCCCCGAACGGCTAAGGAACAGCCAAATCGGTAAAGAGTTGGCAAAAAAGCACGTGTTGCCTGATCGCACGGCACCGGTTCGGCTGCACGCGGCGAATGCTGCGAATGGGTGATGGCACCGATCTTGGCCAAACTTGCGCGAATCTGGAGCAGCACGTTGATCGGAGTGATATGCACGTTTTGTTGGTCGAAGACGACGATTCCATTGCAGAACCACTCGCGCGTGGTCTTGTGCGCGAGGGCTTTGCGATCACGCGAGTCGCGAGTGGAGAGGCCGCCCTCAACGCCGTCGGCTACGACCTTGTGTTGCTGGATCTTGGGTTGCCCGGGATCGACGGGTTCGAGGTCTGTCGAGTTCTGCGCTCGCGTTCCGATATTCCGATCATCGTGACCACTGCGCGGGGAGAAGAAATTGATCGCGTTGTTGGCCTCGAAATCGGAGCGGACGATTACATGGTCAAACCGTTTGGCCTTCGCGAACTCGTGGCGCGCATACGCGCAGTGACGCGCCGAGTACAGCGTGTTTCCGAACCATCCGAACCATCGGGAGCGGGCGACGTGACAGTGGGACCGCTTCGAATCGACCGCCGTCGCCATTGTGTGACCCTCGCTGATTGCGAAATCTCGCTGACTCCGAAGGAATATCAGCTGCTCGAATTTCTCGCGCGCGATCCTGGGGCTGCGTGTACCCGTGACGCCATCATCGAGGCAGTTTGGGATGAACATTGGTTTGGCCCCACCAAGACGCTCGATGTGCATGTTGCGAGTGTGCGCAAGAAGCTCGGTGATCCACAGTGGATCGAAACCATACGAGGCGTTGGGTTTCGCCTGAGCGAGCCGAATGCGTAGACGGCTCCTGTTCAACTATCTCACTATTACGAGCATCGTGTTGGTGAGTTTCGGAGTCGTGCTCGGCGCTGTGTTCAGCAGCTCCGAGCGTCGCCAACTGCGGGCGGGACTCCAACATGATGCGTTTTCCTTTGTTATCCGGGCACAAGGCCCACTCACAACGCTTGATTCGAGCGCACTCGAAAATCTTCAGCGGTCTGCTATCAGCTACCAGAGGCGGACGGAAGGGCGCGTCGTTATCGTCGACAAGCGCGGCACATTGCTCATCGACTCGGAGTCCACCGTCGCTGCAGTGGAGCCGCGGTCCTTTTCCGATCGTTCGGAAATTGCAACTGCGCTCGCCGGCGGCGAAGCGAACGGCGACAGATATTCCAAAACCCTCGGAACAACCCTCGTGTACACCGCGGTACCCGTGGTTTCCGGTGACCAGGTCATCGGTGCGGTGCGAGTGTCGTACCCCTCAACGTACGTCGATGGCCGAGTCCGGCGAGTGTGGCTCTTCATCATCGTGGCCGGGGTCGTAGTGCTTGCATTGGTGTTTGCGGTCAGCGCGCTCTTTGCCCGCTCATTGGCGCGACCCCTCGAAGCGCTAGAGCACGCTGCCGAGCGCATTGGTGATGGCGATCTCACTGCGCGCGCGGAAGTCCCGGAAAATCCGCACGAAGTGCGAGTGTTAGCTGAGCGCTTTAATCAGACTGCGGATCGACTTGAGGCGCTCTTGCAGTCCCAGCGCGACTTCGTTGCGGATGCCTCGCATCAGCTCCGCACACCATTGACTGCGTTGCGGCTCCGTATTGAAAGTTTGGGGTATGCCGCCGAGTCAGGTGCTGCCGAAGACGTTGATGCTGCACTTGCTGAGGTGACGCGGCTCGCATCACTGGTCAACGGTTTGTTGACGCTGGCGCGTGCGGAGCAAGACACGGCGGCACCGCAGGCGCTCTCGCTAGCACCTATCGTCGAGGAGCGGGTGCAGTCCTGGGGTCCGCTGCTCGACGAACGCGGAGTGAATATGGCGATAATCGTCGGGACTGAGCACGTCCTTGCAACGCCTGGCCATCTTGATCAGGTGTTCGACAATCTGATCAACAACGCGCTTGAAGTGACGCCAGCGGGCCGAGGTATTGAGATCCGTGCCACGCGGGCGGGGGAACGGGTGGTCGTGGCGTTCGGTGATGGGGGACCGGGCATGCTGCCAGAACAACGTGCCCGGGCATTCGATCGGTTCTGGCGCGCACCCGACGCCCGACGCGGGGCAGGATCCGGTTTAGGGCTTGCGATTGTTGCGCAACTGGTGCAGCTTGACGGTGGCCATGTCGAACTCGGTGAGTCGCACCTGGGCGGGCTCGAAGTTCGTATCACGTTGCCCAGCGCCGTATCAGGGTTCGGAGCAGCACCGCCGCGGCGTCACCGGCGATAGCTGTTCTTCCCGGTGCGCGTGTTTGCGCAGTGCACAAGTAGTTCCCCGATGGCGGTGTGGTGTCGGGCCTACGTCGGCATCCTCACCCTTTGTGCGTTCGCTGGCTTACCGAACTTTGCAACCCGTGTAGCCCGTTTCCGGTTCCACAGTGCTGGAGGCCTGTCATCGGTCTCGACGGTAATTGCGGTGTGTCCGCGCAAGAACCGCGGCGCGTGGTTGGTCTATTCGCGATGAGGCGAAACACGCCTGTCGCATACGTACGGTGTTTCTGCGAAGTGCCGGTCGGGGTCGAGAATTCGGAGTGAAGTGTGGCTCGTCATTGACGCGCGAGGCATGCACAGCTTTCACTGTGCTGCCCGAGTCAAACAACTTTTGCTCCCCGGTGGTTCCCATGGCCGCTTCCGAATCGCAATCTCAGCCCCGCGCGACCGAGGCGTCGGTTTCGCGTGCCGATGCTGTTCGTTCCTACCAAATCCAGCGCGCCCGCATCGAGCAGCGGATCGCAGATTCAGAAATGACAATGTTTGCGCCCGTTTTGCGCGCGGCTGCATTTCCGGTCTTTGGGTTGGTCGGACTTCTTGCCGTTGGTGCGCTACCCATTGCCGTTGCCTCGATCTGTGTCGCGACGGCGATGGTGGTCGCGGCCAGCGGGGCGCGCCGGATTTGTCTTCGTGGGGTTCGGCGCCTTCGAACATTGGCCCTGCGCCACGGCGATGCGAGGGATCGTCTTGTACTCGACGCCGACATTGCCCTGTTGCATTGCGCGTGGGTGCGCGAATCGCACCTTCCCGGCGATCTTGTTGGATACTCGGATCGGCGGCGGGCCACGCGGTTGTTGCACCGCGCATTGCGGGGCTCGATTGCTGCGGCTGCAGATCCGGAACTGGCACCGACGGCACGCGAGACGCTTGCGCAACTTGAGTCCGTCGCCTCGGTGATGGTCAAAGCGCGACTGGTGCCCAGTCGGATGCATCGGCAATTCTTGAATGCGCTCTGGGAAGAGCGTCGGGATCCTCAAGTAACGGAGTTTCTCGATCGCCATCTCCGCCAAGTACTTGATGCGCGCGTTGGTGCATTGCGCACCGCACTCAGCACTCCGGATTGCCCAGTCCGGACAGAGTTTGCTCTGGCTCGTGCTTCGAGGCGGGATCGCGCCGCGACACAAGGGATTCGCAGCCTGCTCTGGACCGAGCGCGCTGAAACTCTCGAAAACGTGTTTTCTCCCGAGACGATTGCCTTGGCGCAACGGTTCAATGACGGGACGTACTACGAATGGCGGCGGGCCCAGTTACCACGCTGGTTGCGCGGCGATCGAACCGTCCGACGCCGCCAGGTGCGTGCGGCACGCAGTGTTGCTCAGGTCGGGATGGCGCAGCTTGCGGTCTTGCACTACGCGCAGCATCGTGGAGCCTCCGGTGGTTCACCGGGCCAGGACGGTGTGCGCTCGGTATTGGAGACCGCGGATCGGGTTGCGGAAGCGAACGCGATGCGGTTTGGATTTGGTGATCGATTGGTCACTCGTGAGACATTGGTGATCGACGCGCGTCGGGTCATGCAGCACGCACGACATTGCCCGAGTGTCCCAGAAGCAACAGCAGCGTTGCGGCACAACGACGCGCGAATGCGTGCACTTGGACTCGACGACGCATCAGTCTTCGCAGGCCCGCCCGTACCTCGGACTTCGACGACAATTGCGGACGTTGCGGTGGGTACGGACCCGCAAGTGCGACTGCGTAGTTTCGGCAGGCGGGTAACCGCAAAGCGTATTGACGCCATCGTGAACGCCGTGCAACAACCCGCTCCGGCTCGAAGTGTCGATCCGCCGCTGTCGCGATGAACAAACGTTTTGGCTCGTAACACCCGGTGAGCCTCAGCGCAGGGGCATCAATTTAGCAACGTATTTGGCGGTCGCTTCGAAACTGCTCGCGAAGTGAAGAAGCACCTGCGAGGCCACGTCGTCATCGGAACGCGTTCATTCGATCTGGGGAAATGGAGTTCGGAATTTCGCCTCATGCTGTGTATGCGCAGATCTTGACCAAATGCGCAACGAGGCTTACAACGGTTGAAAGCATTCGGTAGCAGACGGAATGGTCGATGGCGAACACCAACGCGAACAACGCGGTTGATCGAGAAGCACTGAAAAGGCGCTACGCCAAAGCATTTCGCAAATTGCGTGATGCTCCTTCGGAGTTGGAGCTTTCTGGTTGGTTTGAGGCCATATGGCTTGCTCGAGCTGTTTCCGGCGGGGCCTCGGCGTTTGTGGCGGCTGCAGCGACTGTGGGTGCAGTCTCACCGTATTCGATTCCGTTCTTGGGAGTCGTAACCGTAGGGACCGGTTGGTTGGCGCGAGAGCAGTTGTCTCGGGAACTCAGAGAAATGCGGGAGTGCGTTGACGAATTGGGCGATCCAAAACGTCAGCTTCAGTTCGAATACGACCGCATGATTGGGCTGAATGCATTGGCGGAGCGAGTAGCGGCTCCCTGGCTCTCGCCTGGTCGATTCGGCGCGAAACGTGCGATGCGCAAGGTCCTGCGGCAATCGCTGCGGGCACTGAGCGACCCGACGTTGCGACCGACTGCACTCAACATCTTGGCGAACCTCGCGATGACCCAAGAGGACCTTTCGCCTCGCCAGATTCGTCGCATTGTCAATCATCTGTGGGAACGGCGGGACGACGCCGACATTGCCGAGGTGCTATCGAGCATTACGGCTGATCAAGCGACGAAGGCGATGCAGGCAATGCGCACGGCGTTGCGCTCGTCGCCGGACCAGCAGCGCAAGCAATTCGTGGCGCAACGTTCGCAGGCACGGCGCGCCGCGGCATTTTGTCAGGCGCATCTATCGGTGTTGGCGCACGCCAGGTTCCAGGAAGGCCCTAACGCGATCTCGTGTAGCGAGCGGAACCTCGCCGCAACACGCTTCGCGGATCAGCTCGCCGAAGCGAACGCAGTGCGCTTTGGCTGTGGTGATCGAGTAGTCACTCCTGAGACGTTGGTTGCTGACGCCCGGCGAGTCCTCATGTACGCGCGCCGTTCGCTCGGGGCCGCAGCGACGACTGCGGTGTTGCGAAGCAACGATGCGCGCGTGCGGGCGCTTGGGCTGAGCGAAGAAGCAGTCTTTGGTGGTACGCGGGTTGCACTCGCTTCGACGAATCGAGCGGAGTTGGCCGCGGATCCTGACCCACTCGCGCATCTCCGGGGTCCGGGCAGGCAGGTTGGCGCTGAGCACGTTGAGGCCATCTTCAATGCTGCCCATCAGCCGGTGTCGTCACGCAGCCTCGATCCCCCCATGACGCGGTGAACAAGCGTCCCCATTTCACGGAAACGAAAGTGAAGATGATGAAACAGAAGAAGAATGCGATAAGCGTCAGTGTTCCGGAAAGCGAACAACTCACGTTGGATCGGGACGACCTGGACAGCGTGTTGCCGTTAACGCGCGATATGGAGGGACAATCCAAGCACGCGGTACTTCTTGGCCCCCCGGGTACCGGAAAGACCACATCTGCGATTGCGTCAGCAGCGCCCGATCAAGAGGTGATGGTCACGACCATGCACGCAGAGGGGACGGCCGTCGAGTTCACCGGGCACAAGGAGATTCAGGGCGGGAATACCGTGTACTGGGAAGGGCTTGGGCTCCAGGCGTGGCGTAGAGGTGCACTGCTCGTTATCAATGAGATCGATAACGCGAGCGAGGACATCCTGAATTACCTGTATCAACTGCTGGACGATCCGAAAGTTGCGTCGATGCAGTTACCCAGTGGCGAAGTTGTGCGCCCGCAACCGGGTTTCCGAGTGATCGCCACGACAAACGGCCGACCCGACGATATTCCGGAAGCTATCCGGGACCGCTTTGGACTGTGGTTGACGTATGACCGCCCGAGCGCAACCATGCTCGATCGACTGGATGCCGATGTTCGGGCCGTGGTGGAAGAGGTGTACAAGGCGGCAAGCTCGGCGACCACGGCGCGGGAGCGAATTCCCTACATCACCTACCGTCAGGCCGATGCATTCTGTGACTTGCGCACCCTGGGCGTGATGCGGGACCCAGTCGACGTTGCGCAACTCTGTTTGCACGGCGATCGAGCGTTGGCGACGCGTTTTGTTGAGGACCTGCAACTCAGCCGGGTCGGAACTGTGCGTGAACCTGAGCCGACGCCCCTGCTGCAACGCTTCTAAGAGGATCCGATGTCATCAATTCCTGACCCGCAGCCCGATCACCGAGCGCTTGCCCGCGCCATTGCCTGGGTCAAGCGCCTCTTTGGTCGGTCGGCTCGTGAACCCCGCGCGACCGACGGTGGTCTGGGGTATCTGAGTGGGGCGCAAGCACTCGGGACTAAGGCGACGGGAGGCGCAGGGAAGAGCGCACAGCGCGACCATGACGCGCAGTCCCGAAGCGAAGCGCTCGCTCGATTACGCGCGCTTCAAGGCACAGCCCAACCACGTTCGGGTCTGTCGTTCGGTGAAGTTTTCGGCGATTCTTACCCTCGCTTGCCGGGGAGTCGTCAGAGCGGACAGGTTGGCGGCATGCAACCCGTGTCCGCCGAAGCCAAACGCGCGGCAGAAGCAATCCATTCGGAAGTCGCCGACACCCTTGCGGACGAGATCGGTGCTGGAGGCGTTGGCTCTTCACGCGTTGAACAGAACTTTGTTGTGCACTTTCACCCCACGGACCGTCGGATCAGCGCGGTTCGTGGTCCCAAACGCGCGGCCGAGAAGGGGCAGGCGATCACGCGTTTTGATCGCTTGCCGGTCGACGGTCGTGTGTTCGACCGCAAACGTCCTGGCGGCTCGGTGCTCATCGATCAGTCCGGATCGATGAGCCTCACCTATGACGACGTCGCCCAGGCAATCGAACACTTTCCGGCGCTGACCGTTGCGGGCTATAGCGGATGGCTTCCCGGCGGAACGTTGTGCGTATATGCGGAAAAGGGTCAGCTCGGCGAGCTTGGTGACTGTCAACACGGCGGGGGCAACGACGTCGATATCGAGTCGCTGGTTTGGCTGTCGAAGCAACCCGAACCGCGCATTTGGGTTTCCGATGGCTGGGTGTGTGGTGGGTTAGTCAATGTTCTCGGCGACGAGCAAGCGCGTGCCGTCATTACATCCTTGTGTCAGCGCAAGAACATCGTGCGTGTTGCGACCTTTGATGACGCGGTAAAGGTGTTACGTCGGGGGATCACACGCGGTGTCGCAGTGGAACCGCGTGACGAGGATTTTTTGCGAGTTCACTAAACGCTCAGTTTGTCTGCCGCCGGAATTCGTGTTGCAACACCTCGGGTGGCGTGAGGTCTGTGCCACGCGTCACGGCGGTTGCAACGACGTCGATTGCGACCTGGACGTCACGCGTATTGCAGCGAGCAAGAAACGCCCGTGCGGATTGATCCTCCGGCGGTTCGGCGAGAAGCCCTTCCAACGCCTCGAGCAAGCCAGGGGGTGTCGAGGGGTCGGGGCCGTTCGTCAATGCGCGGAACGCCGCAGCACTGACTAACGGAGCACCGATTGTTGGATCCTCGACTGCGTGCCAGCTCATGCGGACCGCTGGGATCTCGACGGAGAGCCCGTGCTCGAGTGCGGCAGCCTCCGCGACAAGTGCAACGACCGCAAGTTGTGCCTGTGTTGGAAGTGCAGTCCAGATGGCGAGAGCATCAAAGTGTTGTTCCATAGCAGCGCCTAGCCTCTCACACCAATGACCCCGAATCCTGTAATCCCGGAGTACGACGAACGGTGCGTGTCGCGTCTTGTTCCGTCGTTGCTCGGTTTCGATGATCGAAGTTGGTTGCCAGAGCCAGCTCGCAACCCGCGGACTGTCGTGCTGTTCATTCTCGACGGGTTCGGATGGGAGCTCTACGAACGCCACCGCAGCGCACTGCCAAACATCGATGGCTTCGTCGGGGATCCGATCACGACCGTCGTGCCGTCCACGACGGCGGCGGTGCTCACCTCGATCGCCACGGGTGTTGCGCCGGCTGCGCACGGAATACTCGGATTCCGCATGCGCATGGACGACGAGATTCTGAACACTTTGCGCTGGACGACCGATTCGGGCGCTTCTGCCCCCGATCCGTTGCGCGTCCAGCGCTTTACTCCGTTCTTGCAACGCGAAGTGCCGGTCATTACCCAAGCGGAACACGAGCGAACGGCATTCACCGAAGCCCACTTACGCGGCTCGCGCTTTTGCGGCTGGACATCACTGCCCGAACTCGTCGACCTGATTGTTCGTGAGGCAATGAACGCGGGACCGCTGGTCTATGCGTACTACCCGAAGATCGATAGCGCGGTGCACGACGCCGGACTCGACAGCGATGTGCTCATGGCCGAGTTGGCGCGTGTCGACGAAGCGATTGGTGTCCTGCGGCGCGCCTTACCCGAGGACGTCGCGATCCTTATTTCGGCGGATCACGGCGGAGTCCACGTCGGGCCTGACGGCTGGCGCGATTCACTCAACTTCGATGGGCTCGTTGCGCGCCAAGCAGGCGAGGGACGCTTTCGGTACGTGTTCGCGCGCGATGGTGCGATCGACGAACTCGCCGCCGTCGCTCGCGCGCAATACGGCGACGAAGCCTGGGTTCGCACCCGCGACGAAGCGTTCGCTGAAGGATGGTTCGGTCCCGGGGACACTCCGTCGACGCGCCGGCGCGTCGGAGATGTGATCATCGCTCCGTTTGCCGACGTTGCGTATCTCGATCCGGGATGGACGCGCGAGCGCCGACTCGTTGGGCTCCACGGGTCACTGACGGCGGCGGAGATGTACGTGCCGTGCATCGCGGCGCGCGGCGAGGCGTCCCGCGCCGAACGCTGATCCCCGCCGCTGTTATTGCGCGCTTGGGATGCGACCGGCTTTGCGGGCCGCAATGGCGGTGTCGTAGTCCGCTTCGGTGAGATCGGCATATGCGAGCGAAAACGCCGTGAGTACTTCGTCGATACGTTCGCCTTTCCCGATGTATCCGGCGATGCGCGCTGCGCAACCCGATCGGGCGTGGCCGCGCGCCAAGAGTTGCGCGCACAGTGGGGCATAGAGGCGCAACCCCTCGGTGCTAATGGAATCGAGGTCGACGGCGCCTTTCCCATCGTGGAGTTGCCGCACCAAAAAGTCATGGTCGAGTTCGGGGTTGCGCGTCCAGCCCAAAAAGATGTCGCTCACTGCTTGCATGACCCGCTGGCCAACGACGACCCGTTCGCCTTCGTTCGCGTAGCGAATCGTGGTGCCGGCGCGCGCAAGGACCGACGGCATCGCTTGTTTCATCTGCAGGATGAGCCAGTCGTGTTCGTGTTCCCCTTCGAAAAGCCCGACATAACAGCGCGTCCCGACGCTGCCCACGCCCACGACTTTGATCGCAGCATCCACGAACCGATAGCGGTCGAAGAGCAGTCGGCGCTCGGGGAGCAACGTGTGGGCGTAGCGGTCTAAGACATCGGCGATGAGCTCGGTCGAGAAGTTGTCGGTGACGCGCTCAAGAAGTGGGGGATCGTCCAGGAATTGGCGACGACCGTTGACGACCGTGGTGAGTTTGTCGAACGACCGAAGGTGGGTTCGCTGTTCGGCTTTTGCGGCAAGGCGCTCGACTCCCTTTTGGGTGGTCTTGGATCCTTCGCTCTGTGCGAGCGCGACAATGCGCGACACATCGAGGTGACGATGCCACAACTCGAGCGCGGAGAGCTCCGCAAACTCGGCGATGCTCGTCCGGTAGGTAGCAACTGTGGCGCGCACCATCGCTTCGGTTTGCGGCGCATCACAACCGATGTGTCGTGCCGCCAACGCCACGCTCGCCGCCAACCGTTTCACATCCCACTCAAAGGGCGCGACCGCGGTCTCGTCAAAGTCGTTGATGTCGAAGACCTGGATGCGTTCCGGGCTGTTGTAGATCCCGAAGTTGCCGAGGTGCGCATCACCACAGCATTGGGCCACCAGATCGGTGGACGGTCCGGCGGCGAGGTCGTCGGCCATCAGCAACGCAGTACCGCGGTAAAACGTAAACGGCGAAACCAACATGCGATCCCAGCGAACCGGAACCAAATGTTCGACTCGGGCGGGGTCTTGACTGCGCAACAACGCAACGGGATCACGATCCGAGCGAGTGACCACCTCGCTCAGGCGCTCCCGCGGGTGGTTGGCCCGCAAGGCTTTTCCCGCTGCGCGCTGTTGCTCGGGATTGCCGTTGCCGCGTTGGTGGGCGAGGGTGGTTTCGAGGGAGGGCGTTGCGGTCATAGCTCGATACCGTAGGGCGGCCCGCCGACCTGCGACGCCTCGGTTCTGCGTCGTCTCATTGCGCAATCCGGGGTTGGGCGCGTAGCGTGACCACGGCTGAGTTACAGCAGTGTAATTCTCCACAGGGTTATCCCCAGGCCTGGGGATAACGGGCGCCCGAGGTTTGGATTGGCGAAGTCGTTTAGCCATCTCCATTTGCACACCGAGTACTCGATGCTCGACGGTGCGGCGCGCATCCGTGACGTCGTTGCCGCAGCCGCCGCCGACGGACAGCCCGCAATCGGTATCACCGACCACGGAAATATGTACGGCGTTCTCGACTTCTATGCCGCTGCGAAAGACGCTGGCATCACGCCCGTCATCGGGATGGAGGGGTACTTCGTCGCCACCGACCGGCGCGAGCGGCCCAAGCGAAGCGAGCATGACATCTATCACCTCACGCTGCTCGCCGAAACCACCGAGGGGTATCGCAACCTCATCAAAGTGTCGAGTCACGCGTTTCTCGAAGGCTTCTATTACAAGCCGCGCATCGACTTCGAGTTGCTCGAACAACACCACCATGGTCTGATCGCCACAACCGGATGTCTCGGCGGGGTGGTGAGCCAACGGCTGATGATGGGCGACAAGTCCGGTGCTCGTGACGCTGCGGCGCGGTTCCAGGACATCTTTGGGCGTGATTCATTTTTCGTCGAGATGCAAGACCACGGCCTGCCCGAGCAAAAGCAGGTCAATCCCGAGCTGCTCGAGATTGCACGTGAGCTCCAAGCGCCGTTGCTCGCCACAAACGACAGCCACTATGTGCATCGTGAGGACGCCGAAGCGCACGACGCGTTGTTGTGTGTGCAAACCGGTGCTACCCGCGACGACCCGAAGCGCTTCAAGTTCGATGCCGAAGAGTTCTACTTAAAGACGGCCGCCGAAATGCGGCACTTGTTTGGTGATGTCGAAGAAGCCTGTGACAACACGCTCTGGATCGCGGAGCGCGCCAATGTCGAGATTGAGTTTGGCAATTCGGTGCTGCCCGCGTTCCCAACGCCAGCGGGTCACGACGAAGACTCCTACTTGCGCGAGCTCGTCATGGCGGGCGCAAAAGAGCGCTACGGCATGACCCCACCCGCATCGCACATTGAGCGCATCGAATATGAGCTCGATGTCATCAAGGACATGGGGTTCTCGGCGTACTTCCTCGTCGTTTGGGACCTTGTCCGCTACGCGAAGACGCACGGCATTCGCGTGGGGCCGGGTCGTGGATCGGCGGCGGGTTCGGTCGTTGCGTATTGCTTGCGCATCGTCGACATTGACCCGATCCGTTACGACTTGCTGTTCGAGCGGTTCTTGAACCCCGGTCGCAAGCAAATGCCCGATATCGACATGGACTTCGACTCCCGGTATCGCAACGACATGATCAAGTACGCCGCCGAACGGTACGGCTGGGACCGCGTCGCGCAGATCATCACGTTCTCGACCATCAAAGCGCGCGCAGCAGTGCGCGATGCGGCGCGCGTGCTCGGGTATCCGTACGCAACTGGTGACAAGATCGCCAAACTGATGCCGCCGCTCATCATGGGACGCGACACGCCACTCGACGCGTGTTTCGAGCTCAATGCGAAATACGAAGACGGCTACAAGATGGCGAGCGAGTTGCGCCAGCTCTATGGCGACGATCCTGACGCGAAGCGCGTCATCGACGTTGCGCGCGGGCTCGAAGGGCTCCGCCGTCAGGACGGTATTCACGCGGCCGCGGTGGTGATTGCGCGTGATCGGCTCACCGAATACCTGCCGATCCAGCGCAAACCCGAGCCGGGCGGCAACCTCGAGGACGCGCCCATCGTCACGCAATACGAAATGCACGGCGTCGAAGAGCTCGGATTGCTCAAGATGGACTTCTTGGGTCTGCGCAACCTCGACGTGATGGAAATCACGCTCGGCCTCGTAGAGCGGACCAGTTCGATACGCCCCGACATCGACAATGTGCCCCTCGAGGACGAACCCACGTTCCAAATGCTGCGGCGCGGCGATTCGATCGGCGTGTTCCAGCTCGAAGGTGGCCCGATGCGCGCGTTGATGCGCTCGCTGGCCCCCACGAGCTTCGAAGACATAGCGGCCCTTGTGGCGTTGTATCGCCCGGGTCCGATGGCCGCGAACATGCACACCGACTACGCCGATCGCAAGAACGGCCGCAAGCCGGTGACCTTTTACCACGACGATTTGCGCGACGTGCTCGAAGCAACGTTTGGGTTGTGTATCTACCAAGAGCAGCTCATGCGTATGTCGCAAAAGCTCGCGGGATACTCGCTCGCCGAAGCAGATGACCTTCGCAAAGCTGTCGGTAAGAAAAAGCGCGAGCTCATTGCGGGTCATCGCGCCAAATTTGTTGAGGGCTGCGAACGCAATGGGTATGGCGCCAAGTTCGGCGAAGAAATGTTCGACATCATCGAGCCGTTCGCCGACTACTCATTTAACAAGAGCCACTCGGTGGGGTATGGCTACATCGCGTACCAAACCGCGTATCTCAAGGCGAACTATCCCAAGGAATATCTCGCCGCGCTGCTCACCTCGGTCAAGGGCGACAAAGACAAATCCGCGGTGTATCTCGGTGAGTGTCGGGCAATGGAAATCCCGGTGCTTGTGCCCGACATCAACGAATCCGAATCGGACTTTGCCGTACGGGTCGAGCCCGGTCTCGGCGCGCACGGTGGTGCAATTCGATTCGGGTTGTCCGCAGTTCGTAACGTCGGGGAGGCGCTGGTCGGGCTCATCACCGCCGAGCGCGACGCCAACGGTCCCTATGTTGACTTCTACGACTTTTGTGCGCGCGTCGACACGCAAGCACTGAACAAGCGCACCGTTGAATCGTTGATCAAAGCGGGTGGGTTCGACTCCATGGGGCATCCGCGCCAAGGGCTCACGCTCGCATTCGAACGTATCGTCGACACCGCGGTGGCGCGTCGGCGCGAACGCGACGCCGGCATCATGAGTTTGTTCGGTGGCGGTGGCGATGCCGACGACGACATCTTCTCCGACAAGCCTCCGATTCCCGACGTTGAGTTCGACAAGATGACCCGTCTCGCCTTCGAGAAAGAAATGCTCGGTCTGTACGTGTCGGATCACCCGCTCATGGGGGCCGAGGGCGCGTTACGCCGCTACGTCGACGGGCCGATCAGCGAGTGCAAAGAAACACGCGAAGGCGAGATGCGCACCGTCGGTGGTGTATGCACCGCGTTGATCAAGCGCTACACCAAGCGTGGCGATCTCATGGCGACGTTCACGCTCGAAGACTTGGGTGGCGCTATTGAGATCATGGTGTTCCCCAAAGTGATGGGCGAGTACGGTCACCTGCTCACCGAGGACGCCATCTTGGTAATCCGTGGTCGCGTCGATACTCGCGATGACGTGCCCAAGATGATGGCGATGGAGGTCTCCGCTCCGGAACTTGTCATCGACGGCGGCCCACCGGTGCGTTTGCGGCTGAAGATGAACCAGGTCTCGGACGAAAAGGTCAACCGACTCAAAACGCTGCTGCGCGCGCATCCTGGCGACTCGCCGGTGTTCCTCCATCTCGAAACCCCCGAGAAGACAACAGTGATTCGCCTCGGCGAAGAACACCTCGTCGATGCCCGCAACGGGCTCTATGCCGAACTGCGCGTCCTGCTCGGTGCGGACTGCATCGTCGGATAGCACGAAGTATTTCCGAGTATTGCGCCCGAAATCCTGGTTCGAATTCGTAGTGGAACAAAGCGCGGCGCCGCGTCTCAGGGTGTGGCAGGCTCTCACCCATGCGGATCGGGGTTTTGGGAGCGACGGGGCCGGCCGGGCGTGGCATTGCAGCCCGACTAGCGGATTGCGGGCACGACGTCGTTGCGGGGTCCCGCGACGAAACCAAAGCCAAGACTGAACTCGAAGCACTGCGCGAACGTTGGGGCGCGCGCCTCGATCGACTGCAGCCCGGCACCAACCTGGCCGCCGCAGATTTCGCAGAGTTCATCATCGTGGCCGTGCCAGCCGCAGCGGTGCTCGACACCATCATCCCGATAGCCGATCTCCTCGAAGGAAAAGTGGTGTGTTCCATGGTGAACCCGCTCGTGCGCGTCGAACGCGAATTCAACGCGGCGCTGCCCACAGAAGGCTCGGTGGCGCGCCAGATCGCAGCGGTGGTGCCCAACGCCGGGGTAGCGAGTTCGTTCCATTTCGTTCCCGCATCAGCGTTTGCGTCACTGGATGCGCCGGTACACGGGGACGTGGTGACGTGCGCGACGGACTCTGAGACAACGCGTGCGGTGCACGATGTCGTCACGAGCATTCCGGGACTGCGCGCCTATGACGGCGGGTCGCTCGAGAATTCGGGGGCCCTCGAGGCGTTTGCGGCGGTGTTGTTGACCATCAATGCCCGCCACAAGGTCAAGGCCAGTCTTCGCCTCATCACCGAAGGTGGCGAGGACATCAGTACGCTTGCATGATGCATCTTTATGACACGGCGCGTCGGGCCGTGGTGCCATTCGAACCAGGCCCGACGGTCTCGATGTATGTGTGCGGCATCACGCCGTACGACTCCACGCATCTGGGGCATGCGGCGACCTATCTCACCTACGACCTGATTGCGCGGCGCCTCATCGACCTCGGCCACGACGTCCGGTTGGTTCGCAATATCACCGATGTCGATGACTCGATTCTGCCGAAGGCGCGCGAGCTCGGCATTCCGTATCTCGAGCTGGCCGAACGCGAAATGGCGCGCTTTCGCAACGACATGGAAGCGCTCAACATGCTCCCGCCCGTGGCCGAACCGCGTGCGACCGAATCGATCCCGCAGATCATCACGCTGGTAAACGAACTCCTCGAACGCGGGCACGCGTACATGACCGCCGGCACCGTGTACTTCGACATCACAACGTTTCCGCGTTTCGGAGAGCTTTCGCACTACTCGCCGGAGCGCATGCGCAAACTCGCCGAAGCGCGCGGCGGGCGGCCCGACGATCCGCACCGGCGCGATCCACTCGATTTTGTGCTGTGGCTACCCTCGCTCCCGGACGAGCCCGCATGGCGTGCGCCCTTTGGCGTAGGCCGGCCCGGATGGCACATTGAGTGCTCCGCGATGGCAATGCATGCGCACGGTCCCACGCTTGATTTGCATGGAGGCGGCACTGATCTGATCTTCCCGCACCACGAATGCGAGATCGCGCAAAGCGAGTCGGTGACTGGGGAAGTGTTTGTGAAGCACTGGCTGCACTCAGCCACGGTGAGCTACGAGGGCGAGAAGATGAGCAAGTCCCTCGGCAACCTCGTCTTCGTTTCCGATCTCTGCAAGATCGCCGACGCGCGAGCGATTCGCTGCGCGCTCATGCGGCATCACTATCGCAGCGGCTTCGAGTGGTACGACACCGATCTGCAAGAAGGTGTTGCATTGCTCAATCGCTTAGTGCACGCCGCCGACGCACATACTGGTCCGGACCTCTCCGGTGAGCTCGCACGCGTGCGGGCTGCGCTGGACGACGATCTCAACGCGCCCGCGGCGCTCGACGCACTGGACGACATGGCATCGGCGATGCTGTCCGGCGGGAGTGACCCCGACGCACCGGGACAGCTGCGCATTGCGGCGTCGCTCCTTGGCCTCAACCTCGACGCGCCACGGACGCATCCGTAAGCGAATCCTTCCGGGCTGGCGCCGAGCGATCCGGTAGCCTGCCCGACCATGGCTGCAATCAGCATCACGCTTCCCGACGGTTCGACGCGTTCGGTTGAGGCCGGAACCACGGGCGCCGACGTTGCCGCGTCGATTGGCGCCGGTCTTGCCAAAGCGGCAGTGGCTGCCAAGGTCAATGGCGAGGTCGTGGACCTGTCGCTTCCCATTACTGCTGACGCCGACGTGGCGATCGTGACCCCCAACACCCCCGAAGGGCGCGAAGTGCTGCGCCATTCCACCGCCCACCTCATGGCCCAGGCGGTCTTCGATCTGTTCCCCGGCGCGAAATACGCGATCGGGCCCGCAATTGCGGACGGGTTCTATTACGACTTCGAATTGCCGGGGGGCGCGCACTTCAGCGAGGACGATCTCGTACGCATCGAAGCGCGCATGCGAGAACTCGCTGCGCAAGACCAGCAATTTGTTCGCGGAGTCGTCGATCGCGCGGACGCCGACCGGCTCTTTGCCGAACAGCCCTACAAACTCGAAATTATCGAGCGCGCTTCGAGCGGTGATGTGTCCAACGAAGAAGCGGCCGACGCCGCGGGCACCGTAATTAGTGTGTACCGTAACGTGCGCCCCGACGGCACCGAAACCTATTTCGACTTGTGTCGTGGCCCGCATGTCCCGTCCACCAAGAAGCTTGGCGCGTTCAAGCTCATGAAAAACGCTGGTGCGTATTGGCGCGGTGACGAAAAGCGCCCCATGTTGCAACGCATCTACGGCACCGCGTGGGAAGATAAAAAAGCGCTCGACGAGCATTTGCACCGTCTCGAGGAAGCCGAGAAGCGCGACCACCGCAAATTGGGTGCGGAGCTCGATCTGTTTTCGTTCCCCGAAGAAATCGGATCGGGACTGCCGGTGTTTCACCCGAAAGGGGGAACCGTTCGTCGGTTGATGGAGGACTACTCGCGCCAACGCCACGAAGCGGCGGGCTATTCGTTCGTCAATACGCCGCACATCACCAAGTCCAACCTCTTCGAACGCTCCGGGCACCTCGATTGGTACGCGGAAGGCATGTTCCCGCCAATGGAGCTCGACGGCGGAACGGACTACTACCTCAAGCCAATGAACTGTCCGTTCCACATCTTGATC
>JBMOIW010000029.1:0-21246 GCA_049317145.1 Acidimicrobiia bacterium | reverse complement strand
GGTTTCCGGGGTGAACTCCGCCAGCATCTGCTCTGCCAGTTCGCGAGACAGCAGCACTTCGCCGCTCGCAATGTCTTGCACCGCGCTCACGAGCCGATCCATCTCGGTGTCTTTGGTGAGGAATCCCACGGCACCGTGTTCGACGGCTTTGGAAACCACTTCGGGTTCACCGTGCATGGTGAGCATCATGACCTTGGCGTCGGGATAGCGGTCACGGAGTGCGGCGAGGGCCGTAAGGCCGTCCATATTGGGCATCGTGACGTCCATCACGGTGAGATCAGGTTTGAGTTCACCCACCATGCGCAGCGCTTCGGCGCCATCGCAGGCTTCCCCGATGACGTCAATACCGGCGTCTTCGAGCGTGCGGCGAATCGCTTGGCGTAACAACTGGTGGTCGTCGGCGAGAAGAACACGGGTCATGCTGGTACCTCCACTTCGACCCGGACGCGGGTTCCCGCGCCGGGTTCACTGTCGATCGTGAAATGTGCATTGATGGCATCCGCGCGTTCACGCATACCAACAATTCCGTAACGGTCGGTTCCTGCGGATGCCGGCCGGAAACCGCATCCGTTGTCGCGGACTTCGACGCTGGCGCGGCCGTCCTGTTGCGAGAGAGTCACCCACGCGCGTGACGCACGCGCATGGCGTTCGACATTGGTCAATGACTCTTGCAATATGCGCCAGAGTTCGGTCTCGACCGGGAGGGGAAGCTGCGCAATGCTGTCGCCAATGCGCAGCGTGACCGTAATTCCGGTCCGTTCGGAGTAGCGCGTGCAATATTCGCGTGCAAGGTCGGCAAGGTGGCGCTGATCGTCCGGCGCGACGCGCAGTTCGTACAGCGTGGACCGCAGCTCAGCCACGATCTCGCGCACGACACCGTAGATGTGCGCAAGTTCGGGGCTACCGCCGCGGGCCTTGTCGTAGCGTTCGAGTTCGATCGCAACGTAGGCCAACGATTGCGCGAGTCGATCGTGCAGATCGCGAGCGAGGCGGTTGCGTTCCGCTTCTGCGCCGAGCGTGCGCAATCGCGAAAACCACAATGCGTTGTCGATCGATAGACCGAGATTGGTTGCGAGGCCACCGAGATAGCTCACGTCGTCATTGGAGATTTGATCGAGGTCGTCGTATTCGACGCATAACACCCCGACGGTGGTGCGACGCGAACGCAGCGCCACTGCAACTGCAGATCGGCTCATGGGGCTAAACGCTCGAGTTTGTGCGCGCGCGAGGTCGCGCTCGACAATTGGATCGGAAGTTTGGAGTGCGGCCGCCACCATGGGGGGAAGCTCGGCGGTGGTGTGCGTTGCGTGGATGCGGACGCCATCGGCGATTTCGGTGCGCCAACCGTTGGCGGTGTCGTCGATGATCAGCAGCGTGAGATGATCCGCGCGGAACTGCGCACAACGTTCCCGAGCGGCAGTCAGTACTTCGACGAGATCGAGCGGTGCGGACAGGGTGGTGGCTACGCCATGGAGCGTCGCGAGCAGATCGTTGGCGGCCGCTAACCGAAGCTGATCGTCGCGGCTTCGGCGAAACCGTGCTGCGTTGTCGAGTTCGACCCGGCGTACATAGGTGCCGCATCCGCCAAAGATCCCCATCAGAATTATGGTTTGACCAAGCCAACGCCAGGAATCCCATCCGTCATCGAACACCCATGCGCCGAGTCCGATTGCGCCAGTGATGCAGGCAAGAGTGATCGCCGTGCCGTGCCAACCCCACAGCATGCCAACGCAGAGCAGTGTTGCCATCGGCAAGAAGGACAGCGGGCTTTCCCAACCGCCGGTACTGACGATCGCAATAGCTAACAGCGTTGCTTCGGCCCCAGTGCGCGCAATGCCGGCAGCACCGTGATCGGTTTCGGGACGCACGGTACGCCACACGGCAACACCGGTTGCGATGGCGATTGCAATGATCGCGGGAGTCGTGAGGGATTCTTTGCGAATGAGCAACAACCCAAGCCCAAAGAGCGTGGTGGACCACCGAAGGAGCGCACCGAGCGTGCGCATCCGATCGCTAAAGCGTCGCTCGCGCCTGAACCGACGCGCCGGCGCGTTGGTGACGCGACGATCGATGAGTTCGCGGTCGGCGACCGGTGGAGAAGTCACGATGGTTCGATCGGCACAATTGCCTGCTTGGGCGAGGAATTTCTGGGTCATTTGACCCACCAGAGCATCGGCACCCAACCGTGCTCCCTACACTGCGGGGATGCTCATCGGCCTGACGGGTGGGATCGGATCCGGCAAGTCCACAGTTGCGGCGGCACTGGCTCGCTGCGGTGCGGTCGTGGTCGACACCGATCGGATCGCCCGGGACGTCGTTGCTCCCGGGACACTCGGTTTGCAGGCCGTTGTTCATCGGTTCGGCGACGCAGTCGTGGACCCCGACGGAGCCCTCGATCGCACGGTCCTTGCCGCCATTGTGTTTGCTGATGCGAATGCTCGGCGTGATCTCGAAGCGATCGTGCATCCTCTGGTCGGCGACGAAGTGGCGCGCCAGGTCGGTAATGCACCGGCGGGCAGCATCATCGTCGTGGATGTTCCATTGCTCGTCGAAACCGATCGGCGCACCTACGACGCGGTCGTGGTGGTCGAAGCGCCGTTGGCCCAGCGGCTCGAACGCCTGGAAACGCGCGGTACGTCACGAGCGGATGCGCAGGGGCGCATCGCCGCACAAGCGACCGACGAGCAGCGCCGAGCGGTCGCGGATCATGTCCTCATCAACGACGGGGATCTCGTCCATCTCAACCAGCAGGTGGAAGCGCTCTGGGAGCACTTATGTCGACGATCAGGTTCCACAAGCCCCAAGGAGTGAGCGATTGCCCCAACGGAGGGGGATGGAGCCGGCGCGCTCTACGATGCGGGAGTGCCTGAGCCCTCTGCTGCAACCCCGTTTCAACTGGTTTCCGAATTCGCGCCGGCGGGCGATCAACCGGTCGCGATCCAACGTTTGGTCGATGGCCTCCATGCCGGGACGCCCCGGCAAACCTTGCTGGGCATTACCGGGTCGGGCAAAAGCTTCACGATCGCTGGAGTGATCGCGGCGGTTCAACGCCCCACCCTCGTGCTGGCGCCGAACAAAAGCCTGGCTGCGCAGCTGGCGAGCGAATTTCGCGAGTTTTTTCCACGCAACCGGGTCGAGTATTTCGTGAGCTACTACGACTACTACCAGCCTGAGGCCTACGTGCCATCGTCCGACACCTTCATCGAGAAGGACTCGTCGATCAACGAAGAGATCGATCGGCTCCGCCACTCCGCAACGAGTGCGCTCTTGACTCGGCGCGACACGATCATCGTCGCCAGTGTCTCCGCGATCTACGGGCTCGGATCGCCGGAGCAATACGAGCAACAACATCTCATGGTGCAGGTCGGCATGGAGCGGGATCAACGGTCAATCCTCGCCCAGCTCGTCGAGCTGCAGTACGACCGGAACGACTTGGCGTTCGTGCGCAATAAGTTTCGGGTGCGGGGCGACACCATCGAGGTGTTTCCTGCGTACGAAGAGCGTGCGGTACGCATCTCGATGTTCGGTGACGAAATCGAACGCATCTCGACCGTAGATCCGCTCACCGGTGAAATCCTCGAAGATATGGATTCGGCGCTGATCTTTCCGGCAACGCACTACGTCACCGACCAACAGACCATGTTGCGAGCGATCGAAGGAATCGAACGCGAACTCGTCGAGCGGGTGCAGTTCTTCGAAGAACACGGGAAGCTGCTGGAAGCACAACGCATTCGGATGCGCACCACGTACGACCTAGAGATGTTGCGAGAGGTGGGCGTGTGCTCGGGCATCGAGAACTACTCGCGGTACCTCGATGGGCGCGAGGCCGGGCAACCGCCGTACACGTTGCTGGACTATTTCCCGAACGACGTTCTCGTGGTCCTCGACGAGTCTCATGTCTCGGTGCCGCAGCTGCGCGGGCAATACGCCGGGGACCGGTCGCGCAAAGAGACGTTGATTGAGCACGGGTTTCGTTTGCCCAGTGCGCTCGATAACCGACCCTTGCAGTTCGACGAAGTTATGGCGCGCGTTCCGCAGATGGTGTTTTTGTCGGCAACGCCGGGGGCGTATGAGCTCGAACATTCGCAAGCGATCGTGGAACAAATCGTGCGTCCCACCGGGTTGATCGATCCCGAGGTGGTAGTGCGCCCAACGCAAGGTCAGATCGATGATCTCGTCAACGAGATCAATGAACGCGCCGCGAATGATCAGCGCGTTTTGGTGACCACGCTCACCAAGAAGATGGCCGAGGACCTCACGGACTACATGCTCGAACTCGGCATTCGGGTGCGGTACTTGCACAGCGACATCGACACGCTCGAGCGTGTCGAAATTCTGCGAGCGCTGCGCCTCGGCGAATTCGATGTGCTGGTTGGTATCAACTTGTTGCGTGAAGGACTGGACTTGCCCGAGGTTTCGCTGGTGGCGATCCTCGACGCCGACAAAGAAGGATTCCTGCGCTCGGAGACATCGTTGATTCAGATGATCGGACGGGCCGCCCGCAACGTCGAAGGGCAAGTGGTGATGTACGCCGACCAGATGACCGATTCGATGCGTCGGGCCATCTCCGAAACGCAACGGCGCCGTAAACTGCAGCTCGAGTACAACCTCGAACATGGAATTGACCCGCAGACCATTCGCAAGAAAGTCACCGATATTCTCGAAATGCTGCGCGGCGCCGACGCGACCGACACGCCGGTGACCCCGCGATCTCGGCGAGTCGTCGAAACGGTTGCGAGCAACCTCCGCGGATTGCCCGCGGACGAGCTCAGTCGTTTGATTGCGCAGCTCCAAGAAGAGATGCACGAAGCCGCGCGCGAGTTGCGCTTCGAAGAGGCGGCGCGCTTGCGCGACGAGCTCGCGGAGCTGCGGCGCGAGCTGCGCGAGGTGGGATAGGGCCGCGCCAAGGTTTCGTCCGGGTTGCGGTACCGTTGGGCATGCGTTTCGTCCGTGGTGTTGCGTTCGGGATCGTTGCTCTCGGTCTCGTCGGGTCTGGGTTGCTCGCCGCGTGCACGTCGACCCCGAATTCGTCGGGAGGTGCCGCAGCGAAGACTGCGGTCGCGTTCACTCCGCTGGGCGCCGGCAAACGGAGCACCCAAACGCGACCGGAGCCATTCGGCCAGGTACTGGTGACGCGCGCGGCAGTTCTCGAGGAACTTGGGGGTGAGCCGATTCCGGAGTGGTTGGCGCGTTTCCCGTTCCAATCTGAGGCGGTGCTGTTTGTCTCGGGCGGGGAGAAACCGGACCCCGGATACCGCATCGACGTGTTCGCAGTGCAGCGGTCCGGCTCGATGTTGTTGGTCCAGGCGCGCGTCGCGGTTGCCGACGAAGGATTCCAACCGCAGGTGATCACCGAGCCGTATCAGTGGCTGTCGGTGGGGCGCCCGGATGCCGAAGGGATCACCGATGTCCGCGTCACACTGACGCGGTAGCGGTAGCGGTAGTGCGGCCCACCGCTAGGCTTCCCGCCGATGCCTGACCAAATCGTCATTCGCGGCGCTCGCGAGCACAACTTACGCAACGTCAGTTTGGATTTGCCGCGGGATCAATTGATCGTGTTTACCGGCCTGTCCGGGTCGGGCAAGTCGTCGTTGGCGTTCGACACGATCTACGCCGAAGGTCAACGCCGGTACGTCGAATCGCTGTCCGCATATGCCCGTCAGTTCTTGGGACAAATGGACAAACCCGACGTCGATTTCATCGAGGGCCTGTCGCCGGCGATCTCCATCGACCAAAAGTCAGCGTCACGCAATCCGCGCTCGACCGTCGGAACGATCACCGAGGTGTACGACTACTTGCGGTTGTTGTTTGCGCGTATCGGAGTCGCGCACTGTCCGCAATGTGGTCGCGTCATAACCCGCCAGACTCCGCAACAAATTGTCGATCGCATCTTGACCCTCACGGAGGGGACGCGCTTTCAGGTGTTGGCCCCGGTGGTGCGTGGCCGGAAGGGCGAGTACGAGGGATTGCTGAAAGAACTCGCGGGCCAGGGCTATACCCGGGTGCGGATCGACGGGGAGACCCATGAGCTCACCGAGGCGCTCGAGACGCGTCTGGCGCGTTATGAGAATCACACCATTGAAGTGGTCATTGACCGATTGGTGCGCCGGGCTGGCATCGAGCGGCGACTCACCGATTCGCTCGAAACTGCGTTGCGGCTTGCCGAGGGTGTGGCCGAAGTGGAGATCGTTTCCGCAGACGATTCCTCAGGCGAGAGCGAGATCCTGACGTTCTCGGAGCATCTTGCGTGTTCGCACTGTGGGATCAGTTTTGACGAGTTGGCGCCGCGCAACTTTTCGTTCAACTCGCCCTACGGCGCATGCGCAGAATGCGACGGGCTCGGCACGCGCTTTCAGGTTGATCCTGAGCTGGTGGTGCCGGACGAAGATCTGTCGTTGCACGATGGCGCGATCGCGCCGTGGAACGGCTTTCGGGGCGAGTTCTTTCAAAAAGTGTTGACTGCCGTCAGCGCGGAGCATGACTTCTCGCTCGATACGCCCTGGAAAAAACTCAAGGCGAAAGACAAAAAGATCGTGCTGCACGGAGCCGGCAAAGCACCGGTCACGGTGCGCTACAAGAACCGCTACGGCCGCCAACGCACGTTCTCGACGCGCTACGAAGGCGTGGTGCCTTGGATTGAACGGCGCCATACGGACTCCGAGAGCGATCGTGCCCGCGAACTGCTCGAGGGCTACATGCGCCTCGTGCCGTGTCCGGCATGTGAGGGTGCGCGCCTCAAGCCCGCATCATTGGCGGTGAAGATCGCCGGCAAGAGCATCTATGACGTCGGCGAAATGTCGATCGGGGACTGCGCGGCGTTTTTCGCCGGCGTGGAGCTCTCCGAACGGGACCGCATGATTGCCGAGCGGGTCCTCAAAGAAGTCAACGAGCGCCTCACGTTCTTGCTCGACGTCGGGCTCGACTATCTCTCGCTGAATCGTTCCGCCGGAACGCTCGCCGGTGGGGAAGCGCAGCGCATTCGCTTGGCATCCCAGATCGGGAGTGGGTTGGTTGGTGTGCTCTACGTTCTCGACGAGCCGTCAATCGGGTTACATCAGCGCGACAACCAACGGTTGATCGACACGATGGTGCGCCTGCGCGACCTCGGCAACACCGTCATCGTCGTCGAACACGACGAAGACACGATTCGCATCGCAGACCACGTGGTCGACATCGGTCCGGGGGCGGGTGAGCACGGCGGCGACATCGTGTTTGCCGGTTCGGTCGACAAGCTCGTGAAGAGCAAGGTGTCGATTACCGGGCAATACCTGTCCGGGAAGCGCGCCATTGTGGTCCCGGCGACGCGCCGCAAGCCCGGCGACGACTGGTTGGTTGTGCGGGGAGCGCGCGAGCACAACTTGCACGACATCGACGTCGAGATCCCGCTGGGATGTTTCGTGGCGGTCACCGGTGTGAGCGGGAGCGGAAAGTCCACGCTCGTCAATGACATCTTGTATCGCGCCTTGATGCAAAAGATTTATAGGAGCAAAGAAGTCCCGGGTCGCCACAAATCCGTCGACGGTATCGAAGCGCTGGACAAAGTCATCAATATCGATCAATCGCCAATCGGGCGCACCCCGCGTTCGAACCCTGCCACGTACACGGGAGTGTTCGACAAGATCCGCGCACTGTTTGCCACGACCCAAGAAGCCAAAGTGCGCGGCTATCAGCAAGGAAGGTTTTCGTTCAACGTCAAGGGCGGGCGCTGCGAAGCGTGCGCCGGAGACGGCACCATCAAGATCGAGATGCACTTCTTGCCCGACGTGTATGTCCCGTGTGAAGTGTGCAAAGGCGCGCGGTACAACCGCGACACGCTCGATGTGACGTTCAAAGGCAAGAACATTGCCGAAGTGCTCGATCTCTCCATCGAAGAGGCGCTCGAGTATTTCGCCAACCAGCCGGCAATTGCGCGCCAGATGCAAACGCTCGTCGATGTGGGACTGGGCTACGTGCGCCTTGGCCAACCGGCACCGACGCTCTCCGGGGGCGAGGCGCAGCGCGTCAAGCTCGCGAGCGAACTCGGGAAACGATCAACGGGGCGCACGATCTACATCCTCGATGAGCCCACAACGGGTCTGCATTTCGAAGATGTCCGGCGCTTGCTCGGTGTCTTACAACGCCTCGTCGATACGGGTAACACGGTGTTGGTGATCGAACACAATCTTGATGTCATCAAATGTGCCGATTGGCTGATCGACCTCGGTCCTGAAGGCGGAAGCGGCGGCGGTCGCATTTTGGTGGAGGGGCCACCCGAGCTGGTTGCGAAAACCAAAGGGAGTCACACCGGCCGCTTCCTCGCACCGCTCCTCGGTCGCAGCGCCAAGTGAACGCGAGCGATTTCGCCGCGTGGGAAACCCACGCGCAATGGTGGCAAGACGGGTTCACCGATGGTGCCGATCCGGAATACGAAGACCAGATCAAACCGATTGTGCGCACCGCGTTTGCCGAGGCAACGCGGGTGCTTGAGGTGGGCACCGGTGAAGGACAACTCGCTCGAGTAATCGCAGAGCGAGAATGCACGGTTGTGGGGGTCGATCCGGCGCACGCGCAACTCGCAACTGCGCGTGCTCGTGCCGGGGGAGTGGAGTACGCGCACGGCGCGGTCGGTGCGCTACCGTTTGCGGACGGCGCGTTTGACGGCGTGTTGGCGTGCTTGGTGTTCGAACACGTGCGCGATCTGGCGCCCGCAATGGGCGAGGTGGCCCGGGTGTTGGCACCGGGGGGACGCCTGCTCGTGATTCTCAACCACCCGTTGCTGCAAGCGCCTGATTCGGGCTGGATCGATGATCAGATTCTCGGCGAGCAGTATTGGCGAATCGGCCCGTACCTGCCCGAAGACATTCGCCTCGAGACCCTTGACAAGGGCGTCGAATTGCCGTTCGTGCATCGCCCGACCTCGATGTATCTCCACGCGATGTTCGCCCATGGTTTCGTCCTCGACGGGTTCGAGGAGCCGGCGCCCACCCCGGCGTTCTTGGCGCGCGCACCCGAGTACGCCCACCAAGCAGCGTTCCCGCGCATCTTGGTGCTGCACGCCCAAAAACACGCGTAGCGCCGCGCCCGGGCGTTGTTGGAACACTCCGGCGCGCATGTCGTAGTGTCCGGGCGTGTCGCTCACCATTGGAATCGTCGGTCTCCCCAACGTTGGCAAGTCCACGTTGTTCAACGCACTCACCAAAGCGGACGTCGTCGCTGCGAACTATCCGTTTGCCACGATCGAACCCAACGTCGGTATCGTGCCGCTCCCCGATGCGCGTCTCGACACGCTTGCCGAGATCTTCTCGAGTGAGCGCATTGTTCCGGCATCGGTGTCGTTCGTCGATATTGCGGGCATCGTCAAAGGGGCGAGTGAAGGCGAAGGGTTGGGCAACAAGTTCTTGGCCAACATTCGCGAAGCGGATGCGATCTGTCAGGTCGTGCGCGTCTTCGTCGATGACGATGTGATCCACGTTGCTGGGCATGTCGATCCGGCCGACGACATCGAGACCATTCACACCGAGCTCATGCTCGCCGATTTGCAGACGCTCGAAAAGGCGGTGCCGAGACTCGAAAAAGAGGTCAAGCGCAAGACCGCCGACCAAGCGGTGCTCGACAACGCGTTGGCCGCGCAGCGGCTCTTGGAAGCGGGCACGACGCTGGTTTCTGGAGCGGCGGACGCGGGGATCGATCTGGTGGTGCTGCGCGAACTCCAACTGATGACCGCGAAGCCGTTTATCTATGTCTTCAATGTCGACGAGTCCGGCCTCTCCGATACCGAGTTGCAGGCCTCGATGCGCAAACTGGTTGCGCCCGCGGACGCGGTGTTCTTGAACGCGAAGCTGGAGTCCGAGTTGGTAGAACTCGAACCGGAAGACGCCGCCGAATTGCTCGCCAGCGTCGGACAAACCGAATCGGGTCTCGACCAGTTGGCGCGCGTGGGGTTCGCCACGTTGGGATTACAGACCTATCTCACCGCGGGTCCAATGGAGGCGCGTGCGTGGACGATCCACCAAGGGTGGACCGCACCCCAAGCTGCTGGAGTTATTCACACCGACTTCCAAAAAGGGTTCATCAAAGCCGAAGTGGTGAGCTTCGAGGATCTCGTCGCCGCCGGCTCGAAAGCCGAAGCGAAAGCGCGTGGCCAGGTGCGCCTTGAAGGCAAGGACTACGTGATGGCCGACGGCGACGTGGTGGAGTTCCGCTTCAACGTCTAGTCCGCAACAGTGCAAGCGGTAGGAGTGCCGGTTCCCGGGCAGTGGCTACACGCTCAGCGCCCGGGGGAATGTGGGGATACGCGCCCCGCGAGCTTGCAATCCGCGGCCGAGCCCTCGGCCCGCCCCTAGAGTGGGCGCTATGAAACCACAGCTTGTCCTCAAAGCAGCGTTGCTCTTCGCATCGTTTGCCAGTTTTGTTTTAAGCGTGACGATTTACTTTCAAGCCGGAGACGATGTGCTCGGTCGACTCAATGGGATTTACGTTGGGATTTGGGTACCGTCGATCCTGGCGTTAGGTGCAGTTGTGTTGGCAGGTAATCGACGAGAGGGTTGAGATGTCCCAGGCAGTGCTGTTCGCGTTCGGTGGCGTGGTGTCCTTCGTGGTTCTTGTCGGCTTGTTCGTGTACGGAATCCTCACGCTCAAGCGGATCGATCGCAACGAACCGGCCTGATCGTCGTCGATCCCCCTAGTAAGCGGCGCACCCGTCGCCGCACGGCAGCCGGTGCGGAATGACGCGGTGATCTCGGGCGCAAAGCGCCAAGCCGCGCAGTGACTCACCGACAGCACCAGTACGCTGGGCCAAGTGCAACGTCGTTTTTTCGTCTTCGGTATTACTGCACTGAGCGTTATCGTTGTAATCATCGTGCTGGTAATCGGCGTCGCGGTAGCGCGGCGCGTGCGCACCTATCACACGGCCAATACCGCGGTTCCCTACACCATTCCAAGCGGTGCGCCGCGCGCGAACTATGACCCGTATGCGGGCACGCAGCCGGCCACCAAAGCCATCGGCCAACGGCGCACGGCAACGGCACGCACCGACGACGCTCGGACCCGGCACTATCGCACCTACGTGCCCGCCGCGCTGCCCGCATCGGGGCAGGTGCCGTTATTGATCGCGTTGCACGGTGGGCTCGGCAGCTCGGAGCAGTTCGAGACGAACTCGGGATTCAACGGACTCGCCGAATCGAACGGGTTCATCGTCGTGTACCCCGATGGAATCGGTGCACTCCCTACAGGCGGGGGACCCCAGACCTGGAACGGTGGCTATTGCTGTGGTGGCGCGATACGGCAAAAGGTGGATGACGTTGCCTTCATTCGCACGCTGATCGACATACTCACTGCGAGTTATCCGATTGATTCCGCGCGCATTTATGTCGCGGGCCATTCCAACGGTGCGATCATGGCGTATCGCTTGGCGTGCGAACTTTCCGATCGCATCGCCGCTATCGGTGTGCAAGCGGGCAGTCTTGGTGTCGATCGCTGCGCGCCAAACGCTGCAGTATCGGTGTTCCACTTGCATGGTACGGCCGACACGAACCATCCCATTGATGGGGGAAAAGGGGACGGAATCGCGGGCGTGTCGTTCCGACCGGCGCGCGTTGGAGTGGAAACGTTCGCCCGGGTCGATGGGTGTGCGGCGATGCCCGAGTATGCGACGGATCCGACGAACGATGATGTAGTGGTGACAACGTGGGCGCCGTGTCGCGCGAACAGCATGGTGCGCTTCGTCGTGGTCGATGGGGCAAGGCATGCCTGGATGGGGCATCCGCCTGCATCGGCGGCGGGTGCGGTGTACGTGGGCACTTCGTATCCGAACCTGGATGCCAGCCGAGCTATCTGGTCGTTTCTCGTGAGCCAACGCAAGCAATAACTCACCATTGTGGTTGCTCGGCGCACCCGTCGCCGCCAATCAGCAGGGTCGTAATGACACTGTCGACCGGGTGCGGTCTTGTGGCCGCAATTCGGTGTCTTCGGGCGCGCAGCGCCTGCGCGCCGTCAGCGCAGAAATTCGTTTTGGCTGTTTGTCGGGAGTTGGTACCCTGCCACGTCCTGACGAACGTACGACTACGCCAAAGCGAGGTGCTGCATGTTGCTAAATGTTCATTCTGTGACGAAGACGTTCGGCGCGCGCCGGGCAGTCGATGGGGTATCCCTCAGCGTCAGCGCGGGCGAACGGGTGGCGCTCGTCGGGCCCAATGGTGCCGGGAAGAGCACCACGCTGTACATGATTCTCGGACTTGCCGATCCGGACTCCGGATCGATCGCGCTCGATGGGATCGATGTGCATGCCCATCGATCCCAAGCCATGTCCCGCCTCGGTTTTGCTGCGGCATATATGGGGCTGGCGGGCAGCTTGCGGGTGCGCAACATCATTGGCTTCCACGCCCGTTTGCGGGGGCACGATGGGGCAGCGATTGCGCGCGCGGTCGAGCGGTTTGGGATCGAAGCGTTGCTCGACAAGCGGGCGGCGCGCCTCTCGTCGGGGCAACGCACCTTGACCAACGTTGCCATTGCAACGCTGGGAGAGCCCAAGCTCTTGGTCCTCGACGAGCCCACCGCGTATATGGACCCCGATGTGTCGATGCGGGTCCGTAATGGGCTGCTGGCAATCAACGCGCAGTACGGCTCGGCCGTGCTGATCACGAGTCACAACATGACTGAGGTGGAGCGCCTGTGTGATCGCGTCTGTTTTATTGCGTCGGGGCGCATCATTGCGGCCGGTTCGCCCACGCAGTTGATCGAGCAGTCCGGGCATTCCTCGCTCGAGGAGCTGTGGCTCGATCTTGCTGGAGTCGAAGAACTGTATGAAGGAGGTGTGCAATGAATGGTTCGTTACAACGGATTGCTGCGGTGGCGCGTAATCAGTTCGATTATTCGCGCGCCCGTCCGTACACGGTATTTCGCGTCGTGGTGTTCCCGATCGCCGAAGTGTTGGTCTACGCACTCATTACACACTTTTTGGTCGGCGACCAGGGAAACGTCAGCGACGGCCAGTTCATTGTGGTGGGCAGCATTGTGTGGATCTTGATCAACGAATTTCAACGCGGGTTCACGTTGGCGTTCTTTGATCTCTTGTGGGATCACACGCTGATGTCGGTATGGACAGCGCCGGTACGGCTTT
Organism: Acidimicrobiia bacterium; assembly: GCA_049317145.1. Taxonomy (GTDB): domain Bacteria; phylum Actinomycetota; class Acidimicrobiia; order IMCC26256; family JBMOIW01; genus JBMOIW01. The sequence goes on along the minus strand of JBMOIW010000029.1, from coordinate 8,150 downwards.
GGGAATGGTTCGTGGGTGCTGCAATTTCGTCATGCATGATTACTGGAACGACGGGTGTGGTTGTCGTGACAACCGCTTCGGCGTTCGGAGTTCCGATGGGCCGCTTGGGATGGTCGATCGTGCCGGCTGTCGTGGTTGGCGCGCTGTTGGCACTGGCGATCTCGATTCTTGTGATTATTTGTGTGATGCGTTGGGGACATGGTGCGGCGGAGCTCGCGTGGGGTGTGGGCGCAATGCTGTCTCCACTTTCGGGTGCGTTTGTTCCCGTATCTGCATTGCCTGGGTTTTTGCAACCGATCGCGAGCGTTTTGCCGACGACACTCATCTTTACGGCATTGCGAGAAGCGTGGACTGGTGCGGGTATTCCGTGGGCGTCGTTCGGCATTGCGTTCGCAGTTGCGGTGATGTTTCTCGCATTTTCGTTTCTGGCGTTGTATCGCGCCCTGGCGCGCTTTCGCCTACAGGTCAACGTCACCCGCTTCATTTAGCGGTGACGTTGACCTACAGCGGGCGAGGTTATGCGTTGCGGCGGCGCCGTATGCGACCGGCAGCAATTATGAGTCCACCGGCTATCGCAATGCACAGCCCGATCACGGTGACAGGATAACTATCGACTCCGGTGGTCGAGAGGCGGCTTGCGCGTTCACCCGCCACTTGGGCAGCATCCGACGTTGTTGCCGGAATCGTGGTCGGGGTCGGTGCCGTCGTCGTTGTTGGTGTTGTCGTCGTGGTTGTGGTCGTCGGCGCGGAGCTGGTGACACGCTGTTCGTACTGCGCTTGTACGCCCAAGCTGGCGTAGTTCGCGTCGCCGTAATAGTTCACATACAAGTTGTGGTTGCCAACGGAGAGAGTGCTGACCGTGCACGTCATGGTCCCGCCGACGAGCGGGACAAAGTTGCAGCTCGCATCGATGGCCAACCCCATTTCGTTGACTTGGATGTCGCCGGTGGGTGTGGGGCCCGAACCGGAGACCGTCACCGTAAGCGTGAGTGTTGCGCCGACCGCGATGGGGTTAGCGCTCGGGGTGAGCGTGATCGTGGGACTGGGTTTGGTGATTTGCGGGTAGCTCATCGACGTACTTGCGTTGTATTCCGAGGTGCCCGAAAACGTCGCAACGATGAAGTGATCACCAAGTGTGAGTGCTGAGGTACTGCACGTTGCTTGGCCACTGCCGTTCAGCGCAACTGCACCGCACCCACTGATCGTCGTGCCGTCCGCAGAGAACGCAATGGTGCCAGTGGTGACCGGGGTCAGTGTGCCGCCGTTGTTCCAGGTAACGGTCGCGGTGAACGTGATGTTGGTGCCGGGCGCGGCGGGGTTCGCGCTACTGCTGAGGGTTGTCGTGGTTGTTTTCCCGTAGGTGATGGTGACCACACCGTTCCCCGAGCGCGCACCCGACGTGAACGTCACTGCAGTCGCGCTCGGATCGGCGTAGCTCGAACCGCCGCCGCCACCACCGATTCCAAGGTTCTGATCGCAGGAGCCGCCACCGCCGCCACCGCCGTAGTAGCCGCCGCCACCACCGCCACCACCAGTAGCTGCTGCGTTTCCCGGTCCGGCATTCCCGCCGGTGCCGCCGGTTCCGAGAGTGCCGCTGGCACCGGGGTCACCTGCGGTTGCGCACGCAGCGCCACCGGCGGTTGCACCCGCGCCGCCTGCTCCGCCGCTGGCCGCGCCGCCACCGCTGCCACCCACGCCTGCAGTTGCTGCGCCGCCACCGGAGCTGCCGGTTTGTGCGCCGGCTCCACCGTTGCTGCCGATGCCGCCGGCTCCGCCGCCACCGCCCGCGACAACGACGCGATCGGCGAGCGTGGTGCCGCCGATGCGTACATCGGACGCGCCACCACCGCTGCCGCCGAGAAACACGCCGGAACCGTTATCCGTACCGGTTGCTGCGCCGCCGTTGAAGCCGCCGGCACCCACGCTGCCTGCGGTCGCGCTCGCGCCTTGGCCTCCGACGTTGATCTGCACCGAAGCACCGGGAGCCACCGTAAGGGTTGCGACGGTCTGGCCACCGTTGCCTCCGGAACTCACTGTGCCCGCACCGCCTTGCGCGCCACTCGCAGCAATGGTGATCGAGGTAACGCCGGCCGGCACGGTCCATGTTTGTGCACTGCCGGTGTAGGAGTACGTGTCGGTCGTTGCTGCGAACGCAGGCTGCGCGCCGCTCGTGATGATCGCTGTGCTGAGCGTTGCGCTCAACGCGCCGACGCCAACGAGTGCTCCACTCGCGCTCAACACCGCGCTGGTCAGTGATGCGAAAGTCCGCGTGATTCGACGATTCGTACGCAACGCAATGCCCCCTAACCGGCACGTTCGCGCCGGGTTCCAAGCCCGGGCGGAATTTAGGGGATCGGAACTGCGCCCGCAGGGGATTCGGGGTGGATTTAGGGCCCGGTCGGTCGAACCTGGGGTCGAAGCCAAGCGGCGAGGTCAGGAACGCCCCAGGTTCCGGCCGCGATGTTGAGCACCGCGTCGACGGCAGCATCAACGCTTGGACGCTCGAGCCACTACCAGCCGTTCAGCAACAGGAAATAGCGCAAGCTCGCCCACGCGACCCGCTTGTTGCCGTCGGGTAACGGATGGTTACGCGCGAGATGGACTGCCAGTACGGCGGCCTGGTCAATGAAGTCGGGATAGAACGCCACGCCGTCGAAGGACGCCTGCGGTGCGTGGAGGGCGGACTATGCGAGTCCTATCGCTGCGGTGCGAGCGACGGTGAGTTCATCGAGTCCCGTAATTGCACTTCCCAGGGCGAAAAAGTCGGCGAGGTCGAGGTACTCGACGCTCACCGCGCCAAGCGGTCGAGGATTTCACGGTCTTCCTCGATGATCTTGCGGATGCGGGCTTTGAACTTGGGGTCTTTGCGCCGTCGTTCGATCGATTCGGTCAGAGCCTGCTTGATGGTCTCGTTCAGGCTCTGGCCTTCAACGCGGGCGAGGGCCTCGGCATCGGCGGCGAGTTCGTCGGGGAGGCGGACTGTGAAGTTCTTCGACATGCCACCATGATACCAAGGTGCTTTGGTGGGTTCGAGGGGGATCTCGGCGTCCTGCGCCGGGCTGACTTTGGGCATCCGGTACGGCTAGGGATTCGCGCCCAGTGCGTCACACGATTTTTCCCGGTTGGGTGGACATGCGCGGGCGCAGTTCGCGCAGGGGCGCGCGGGCACAGTTCGCACGGCCGCGCACGGACCCATCGCTTCGTTGCAGTGCATGGCAACACCCGTGCGCATCATCACCGTATCCGTAGGCGTCGTTTGCACCGTTGCCCGCACTACAGACCCGCGCCCGCACTACACACCCGCACCCGCGCTACCGAAGCGCGCAATGGCCTCACGACCGGCGCAACGTCACTGGCCGTTGATGTCGTTATCGCGATAGATCTGAGCGAGCGTGCACGTGGGGTTGCTGGATACACACACCGTGTCGGTGTCGATGCCGAGGGGCATGGATGCATCGCCGTTGACGATCACGTTGCCGGTGATCACCAGACCGGAGTCGGTGGTGGCCGGTGATGGTCCGACTTGCACGCCAGTATTGGTGCGCGGTGTCGAAATCTCGAAGTGTTGCCAACGGGAACGCACACCGGGCGGGTTGATGATCACGTTGTTCCGGATCGTCACGTTGCGGTCCGGGATATTCGCCGCTGCATCACCGGTCACCTTCACTCCCCAGGCGCCTTGCGCAAGCAACGCGGCACATCGCGCAGTGTTGCCATCGCAACTCCGATACCCGAACGTCACTTCGAGAAGATGGCTTCGGGTGCCGACGCGCTCAGCTCGATTGCCCTCGATGAGAATGTCGCTGCCCCCGTTGACACCGAGCGCCGCGCCCTCAACGTCGTAGATGCGGTTGTTGCGGAACGTCACGTTCGTCGCTTCGTAGGTGAGCCAGGGTGCAACCATCCACTCGAGTCCCGTGCCTTGCCCGGCGGTGACGCCTCCAGTCCCACAGCGCGCAATTTCATTGTCGGCAAAGAGAATGCCGGTCGACCCGCCCTTGAAGTACGCACACCAGTCCGAGGCATTGGTGACGAGGTTGCCGGTGAGCGTCGCTTGTTGGACGGCAACGAAATCGATGCTGTTGTCGCCGGCGCCGTGGATGTAGCTGTTGCGCACGGTGATGCGCGCCGACTGATTCACTTTCAAGAGATCCCACGCTCCGCCCGTGCCATCCAGCTCAACGTCATCGAGCACGATGTCGGTGCACAACTCGCAGTGCACAGCATCACCACCGGGAACGACGCGAACGCCTCGCAGCGTAAAGAAGTGAACATCAAAGAGGTTGAGGTCGCCCCGCAGCGTCACCGGTCGCCCGGCCGCATCGGAACGAATCGTGATTGGTGCGCTTGCGGTTCCGATCCGGTGTTCCCAGTAGTTCGGCATGGTCGCTGCCGGATAGTCCCCGGCGAGGAGCGTGATGGTGAACGGTGCGGTGAGCGCGATGCCCGAGGGGATGCGCCGCCACGCGGTATCGAGCGAACGCAGCGGTGCAGTGCGAGACCCGGTCGCAGCATCGTTCCCGGCCGGCGATACGAACAGCTCGGTGCCGCCGGTTGGGATAGCGGGAACGGTGGTGGTGGTCGGCGCTGTGGTCGTCGCGGGTGCGGTGGTCGGTGCGGTGGTCGGTGCGGTTGTCGTCGCGGGCACTGTGGTTGTTACGGGCACTGTGGTTGTCACGGGCACTGTGGTTGTCACGGGCACTGTTGTCCCTGGTGTTAGTGACGGTCGGAACGACGCGCTGGCGCGCGATGAAGTTCCGCGCAGCCCCGTTGTTGTTACTGCCCGCAATCGCACGCGATACGAACGGTCGTTAGTAAGCCCAGTGAGACTGATCGTTCCGGTGCGTTGCGCAGGGAGTGCTGTGGTCCATTTCGACCAGGGGCCACCGTCGAGGGATAGCGATGATTCGTATCCGCTGATCGTCACGCGTGCGGGCGGACGCGGGGGAGTGAATGACACTGATGCACTCGCATTACCCGCAGTGACAACGATTGTTGTTGGTGCCCCAACCGATGTCGCTGCAGTTGTCGGTGCACCCGTTAGGCCAATGATGATCACGCCGAGAAGTGCACAACCCAGCACTCGAATCTTCCGCATCCTGCGCACCTCGACTCCTTGCAGTCATTTCGCGATGACCGAGCAGTATCGGCGCGACCAGTGGCCGCGCTTGAATGCGCGTCGGGCGCGATCGCGGAGAATCCTTGGCCCGAGCGCATCGGGTCCTTTCGAACGCGTGCCGTCTGCATGAATACCGATTCGATTGCATGCTCGCGACGGGCGTACCTTCCGCAGGAGCATTCCTATCGGTCGTTTTTGCGCATCCAGGCGCTGCGGTGGTTGTGGCGATGGCCGTACTTGCGCCTGTCCTCGGATGATGGGGAGATAGTGTCTCCTCATGCCTCGCCGTCTGGTCATCGCCCCACTTATGTTGGTCACGTTGTTGGTCGCCGCATGCGGTAGTTCGTCGTCCAAGGGTTCGCCAGATACCGGGAAAAATGCCTCAAGCACGGCGCGCAGCGCTGCATTTGTTCTCACTGCACTCCCGATTGACCTACAGGCAGACCCGTGGGCCTGGCCGCCCGATGCCGCGAGTTGGCCGGCCCGCGAGTTCCCGCCCATCCACATCTTTGGTCGCGCCTACCAAGGCAAAGTGGAAGAGACGCTGATGTTCGACATGGTCAGGGTCGGGACACCGGTGCTGTCGCCAATCACCGGCACCGTCGTCGACGTTCGCATGCAGCCAGAGTCGTGTGATGCCGAGGTCTACATCGGTGACGAGAACGCGCAACAAGTGCTTTCCCTCGACCATGTCACCCCGACCGTCACGCGTGGCGCGCGGGTCACTTCCGGGCAGGTCGTCGCGACGGTTCCGAAGTGGGAGTGCAAGGATGACTTCGGTCGTTTCGAGCTCATGGTCGTCAAAGAGGCGGATGGACAGATGAAAGCCATGTGTCCGTTGCAGTTTCTTGCGCCCAGCATTCGCCCGCAGACCGATGCGAACATCAAAGATGTGATGGTCCGATGGAACGCAGTTGTGGGCGGTGCGGCCAGTGCGTATACCGATGCGGATCTTGCCAAGGGGCCCTGCGAAGTCGACTCGGTCGCAGCCCACTAGCGGTTGGCGTACGAGGCGTTGTTGTCGTCCGCTGCGTGAGCGGATGCCCGCCCTCACCACCGGTCTTGTTTGCGCAACACATGCCCGCGCACGGCTCGGCGAGCGATGTCGAGGCTCATCGCCACTTGCATTGCGAGGCGCTCTTCGCTCGCGGCGGTGAAGACGAGCACCCGCGGGTCGTCGAGCCGGTCAAAGGATGCGGCCCAGCGTCCGTCGTCGCGGTGTTCGTAGCGCACGATGAACCCGAGGCGGGCCGCATCGTCGATGAGGGGTTCCCAGTTGGCGGGCGGGAGGTTGTCGGGGCTGACATACGCGTCGCTCATCGGCCACTCCTGGTCTCGACAATGCGCACCGCGACTTCTTTGCTGACCGTCCTGCCCTCGTACATCAACCCTGCCCTCACTCGTCGTCGTCCCGCCCCGCACACCGACGGGAAAGCGACCATACCGACGACCAGTGACAGTTAAAGGAGAGGTCAAGCCCATACCGACGAGCGTCGCTAACCTGGCCGGCCATGTTGGGTGGGCAGTCAAACAGTGTTGATGACGAACGTCTCCGCCGGCTCGCGGTGATGGCGCACATCGCTGCGAAAGCGCCCGACGGCATCATTTCGGCGCAAGAGACGCGCAGCCTCGGCATCTACGGCGGCCAGCAAGGCGTGTGGGTCGATGTGAACCGCACGCGCCCACTCAGCGGTTCGGGTATAGCAGTGGGGCTCCGTCACACGGGCGAGTTCTACGACGACGACCTCAACGATACGGCGATCATCTACCACTACCCGCGCACCCTTCGAGGTGCGAGTCGTGACCGCAGCGAGATCGACGCGATCATCGCGGCCGAACGATTCCAAATTCCTGTCTTCGTCATCTCGAACGCTCCGGCCCGCAGCGGCTTGGCGATGCGCAAGGTGCAGCTCGGTTGGGTGCTCGAACATGACGATGCCGCCGAAATCGCCTATGTCCTCTTTGCGGATGCGCCACCGACAATCGAGATGCGTGCAGAGCCCGACGTCGTCGACTTCGTGATCCGCAAACGGGCCCGCGAGCTCACCGGCCCCACCACGCGCCTCGCCCGCAACCCGCGCTTCGTCTTCGACGTGTTTAAGCGCTGCGAAGGGGGCTGTGTGCTCTCGGGTATTCGCGTGCCCCAGATGCTCGAAGCCGCGCACGTCGTGCCGGTCGCCCACGATGGCCCGGACGTGAGTGTCAACGGACTGCTCCTCAACGCTGCGCTCCACCGAGCCTTCGACAAGCAGCTCTGGACCATCGAACCGGAGACCGGCCAGATCCTCACGGCGGAGAAGGGTCCAACCCCTGAGAAGATGGGGATCCGCACCGTCGAGATCCCGCGCCACATACTCCCGGACGCACGCGCCCTGGAGTGGCGTTACCGCGAGTTCGAGAAGCACTGGAAGAACTGAAGGGCAGCGGCGGGGTAGTTCGACCCACGCGGGGAGCGGGTGACATTAGCGATCGTCACGCGACTATCGTCCGGCTTGTACTGCAGCGGGTTGGGTATCCGGAGACGTTGGGTTCATGCAGCTTGAGGGCGGGGCGGTTTCCGAGCGAGAGGCTTCTCCGCTGAGCTTGGCGCCCGTCCCGCTACCGGCCGAAGTTGAGGCCCGACTGCGTGCTCCGATGAAGGGCAGGGAGATAAAAAATGGGCGAAGCACGCCGCAAGAAGCAGGCAGGCGTAGAGACGGTTCCGCGATCCGAACTCGCGATTGACGATTACTTTCGGCTGGTAGAGCCAATCGATCCGGCTGACTCTGCCCACTTCTGGTCCGTCCTCGGACATCGTCGAGGAAAAGACTACGCAGACTCGTTGTGGCGCTCGATTGACGAGCAGTCTCGAGCAAACGAAGGCAGCGTCGACTGGTCGCTTCTGTGGTCTGGCCTTGCGACGGCTAAAGCGACCAACCTTCTTGTCACTCCGTTTGCTCGTCCGTGGTTGAACGCGCTTGTTGCAAATGCCGGACATCCTGCCTCAATTCTTGACCTCGCCTGCGGCGATGGTTTCCTTACGTGCTTCTAC
>JBMOIW010000028.1:0-22144 GCA_049317145.1 Acidimicrobiia bacterium | reverse complement strand
GCACAATTGCAATCCCAACTCGTCGCAGGCAGCGACACGCTCACCCTCGATTTGGGTGCGGCGGTCGAACCCATCTTGCGCGAACTCACGGGCGGAATTCCGTTTGTTTCGGCATTACTTCCGCAACTCAAAGGAGTACTTGAAGTCACCGTGCTCACGCGCAGTCAGGCACCACAACTCTGGAGCCTGGTGGAAAACACGCGGCGGGCAACGTGGATAAGCATCGTGGGCGCATTGCTATTGCTCATCGCGGGCGCCGTGCTGATTCCGCGGTTGTGGTTCCGCATCATGGGGGTCGGTGCCACCGTGGTTGTTGCCGCAGTGGGTTGCATCGTGGCGCTCTGGGGAACCCAAGTCGCGATCCAAACTGCGTTCGCGGCCGGGCTCGATCGTCAGACGTATCGCGCGGTGTTCTCCGAATTCGCGGGCAGTTATCTCAGCCAGACTGTGGCACTGCTCGTTGTGGGCGGCATCGTGTTGATCGCCGGTGGGATCGGCGAGGTGGTGTCGTTACGGATGCACAACCGTGCGTTGCGCACCGGGATCACATCACCGGGTGCGCATGCGACGGTCCCAATCACGCATGCACCCGCCGCATCAACCGCGGCAGGTTTGCCAACCCGATCGGGCCCGCCGCTGCTCGACGAATAGTCGTTCGGACCCCGAACGCAACAACGCCCGCAGGAGTCGCTGCGGGCGTGTGCGGTGAAGCAGTGTCTCGACGGTGCTTAGCGCGTGCTCACGGGAACAAACCACGCGCTTGGGTGGCGTCCGCAACGCGTTCCACGGCAACGGTCATCGCGGCCCGACGCATGGAGACCTCGAGTGCTTCCGAACGGGCCCACACGCTCACGAATGCATCGTGCATCTTTTGGTGAAGGCGCTCGGCAACTTGCCCTTCGTCCCAGGCGTAGACCTGCTTGTTTTGCACCCACTCGAAGTACGAGGCAGTGACCCCGCCCGCGTTGGCGAGGATGTCGGGAACGACGATGATGCCGCGCTCATCGAGGACTGCATCGCCGTCAAGGGTGGTCGGTCCGTTGGCGGCTTCGAAGATGATCCTGGCCCTAATCATCGACGCAACTTCGGCGTCGATGACTGCCGCGAGCGCCGCGGGAACTGCAATGTCGCACTCGACGCTCCAAAAGTCCGCGGCGCTAATGGCATCGGCTCCGGGGAAGTTGGCAACCGAACCGGTCTCGGCGGCGTGCTGGCTCAGGGCCGGGACATCGATACCACCCGGGTTGTAGACCGCACCAGCAACGTCGGCGATCGCGACCACGCGCATACCGGCGGAGTGCAACAAGAACGCAAGCGGTGCGCCCACTTTGCCGAAGCCTTGGATAATGACGCGCTGCCCGGCAACGGGCATCGAGCGCTCGGCGAGTAGCGCGCGTACACAGGTCACCACGCCTGCGGCAGTTGCACCGGCGTGGCCTTGGGTGCCGCCGAGGGCGAGGGGTTTGCCCGTGACGGACGCAGTGACTTGGTGCCCGTAGGCAAGCGAGATGGTATCCATGAGCCATCCCATGACCCGACCGTCCGTGTTGACATCCGGTGCCGGAACGTCGCGGTCCGGACCGAGCATCGGGAGCATCTCCCACGTATAGCGCCGCGTCAGTCGTTCGAGCTCGGTGATCGAGAGGCGAGTGGGATCGACGGCCACGCCACCTTTACCGCCACCGAACGGCAGGTTCAGTACCGCGGTCTTAAAGGTCATTGCGGCCGCAAGCGCCGTTGTCTCGAGCGCGTCAACGTCCGGGTGAAAACGGATGCCACCCTTGGCCGGACCGCGTGTCGTGTTGTGATGCACGCGCCAGCCGGTGAACACCTCGACGGATCCGTTGTCCATGCGGACCGGGATCGTCGCTTCGAGGACCCGCTGCGGCTTAGTGAGCAAAACGTGGATGTCACGGTCGATGTCGGCGAGCTTGGCGGCGTCGTCGAGCGCATCGAGGATGGCTTCCCAGTGGGCGTGTGATTCAGGTCCAGGCTGTTTCATGAACGGAAAGTGTACGGGGCGCTCCGAAAATATGCACCTACTTCGCAAATTTCTCTTTTCCACTCAGTGGAAATAGGTCCTTGCCTGGGTCCGGTACCGTGCGGGGATGGCCCGCTTACTCCCGCCCGAGCTACGTGACCCGCACCCGATGCGCCTGGCGCCAAGTGCCCCGGGAGCATCGGAGATTGCGGCTGCACACCGTGCCGCGCTCGAGCGCGGCGACCCGGGCTATTTCGATCCCTTCACCGGTCTGTACGTGATGACCGCGCAATACCTGTGGGACCGCAAGGAGTGCTGCAACACCGGATGTCGGCACTGCCCGTATCTCGAACGCTGACCGCGTACCTCCGGCGAGGAATTGCCTCTGGTCGGAGCGTCACGCGCTGAGTATCGTCCCGGCGATGTCCAAACCGGCACGCCGCATCGCAATCATTGGCACGGGACTCGTTGGCGGTTCGTTGGCGCTGCGACTCCAGCACGATCCAGGTTGGGAAGTTGCGACGTTTGATTCTGATCCCAACACGCGAGCCGCAGCGCGTGGTGCCGGATTGGCGGTATGCGACGAACCAGCGCATGCGATGGCAGGTGCAGACCTCGTCGTGTTTGCCATTCCCTCCGAAGCATTCGCGGACGCGTTTGGTGCGGTGGCGCACCGAATCCCGCGTAGTGCAGTTGTCACCAGTTGTGCTCCGAACAGTTATTCCGCATCCGTATTTGTTCATGCGTTGCAACGCGTGCACCCGGAACTCTCCTTTGTTTCAGGCACACCGATGGTGGGTCACCCACAAGCCGGGTTTCGCGCGGCAACACCGACCTTGTTTGCTGACGCCTGCTGGATTATCGGAGAGCCGAACTCTGATGCGTATGCGTTCGGGCGAGTCGCAGAGATGGCACACGCGGTTGGTGCGCATTCCGTCGCGGGAGAGCTCACCGCTTCCGAGCGCGATGTTGTTGCCGCAACGCTCGTTGCTGCACCACAAGTGGTAGCGGCCTGCGCGGCAGCCAACATGCAAATGCGGACCAGAGCGCCGTTGGAACCCGAGTTGTTTGCGCACGCATTTCGATACGCCACCTCAATGTTGGAAATGGGCGCGGAGCTCGCGCAACAACAGCCCCGTTTTACGGCAACCGTCGTCCGAGATGCCTGGCGAAAAATTGAGACATTGCAGTTTGCGTTCGGGCGGATCGGAGAGCTCGAGCGGTGCCTCGAGACGGTGGATCATGCCTACTCGCCCCTGGCCGCCCGGTTCCCCAACCGCGACCTTGATCCTCATCCCGATGCGCGGATCGACATCAATCGCATCGAGGTTGGTCTCTTGGGCTATGCCGTCTTGCGCGCGGCCCACGAATTAGTTGGTGCGACACTCCCTTCCGGTCGGCCGGTGCTCAGTCTCGCCGGTCCGCAATTCAGCGCATTGGCGGCGCACGCGCATGTCGGTTTGGAGCGGCTCCTGGAAGCATTTCGTGCCCGCGACAACGAAACGTTGGCCCGATACACCCGCGCCTGCCAGTTCGCCGCGCTGGATTTACGGCGTGCGGAGCGAGTGTTGTTCGACGTCATGCGAACCTCGCGCCGAGAGCTGTATGTGTTCGGCGTCGGCGGACTCCAGTCGGTTGTCGACGCGACAAACCCTGCGATCGTCGGTTGTGTCAGCGAAGCACGCTGTGCGTACGAGCAGGCGGCGATCGGGACGAACGGGCTGGTGCGCTAGCGCCCGCCGAGGCCCATTGTGGTGGCCGGGTGTATTCGATCTGTATTCCGTGTGTATTCCCCGAGGCGTGTTGATGCCTGGCCTAGATGCACGGGCTGCGCTTCCTAGACTTGGCGTTCTATGAAACTTCGTGCAGTAGGTGTCGCGTTCCTGGTTGTTCTCGCTGCGGCATGTTCGACCGACGGCAAGGCGGCGTCTGAGTCCGGATCGTTGTGGTGGAAAGACTGTGGGAGCAACGGAGCACAGTGCGCAACCCTTTCGGTGCCGCTCGATTACGCCACACCCGAGGGTGAGCGCGTTTCGCTCGCGCTCGTCCGATATAAGGCGACGGCCGCGGGCAAGCGTAAAGGTGCGCTGCTCTTGAACCCAGGTGGACCCGGCGCGTCGGGTGTTGCGTTCTTGCGCGGTTCAGGTCGCGATGTTGTTGCGCCCTCGGTGGCGGCGATCTACGACCTTGTGGCGTGGGATCCCCGCGGAACTGGTGATTCTTTACCGACCGACTGCGGGGATCGTCTCGATTACCTCTTTGACGGGGTCACCTACGCGCCCAGCACCGATGCCCAGCGGAGTGCGCTTGTCGCAGCAAACAAGCGCTTCGCCGAGGCGTGTCGCGCCCGTATGGGCAGCAAGCTCGCGTTTGTTGGATCGCGCGAAACGGTGCAAGACATGGAGCGCATCCGTATTGCGTTAGGCGAAGATCGATTGAACTATCTGGGCTTTTCGTACGGCACTTATCTCGGAGCCGAGTATGCCAACGCGCATCCGGATCGCCTTGGTCGTGTCGTTCTTGACGGTGCGGTTAATCCGGCGCTCAGTGCAGCGGCCAGTGTTGTCGAACAGACCGGCGGCTTCGAAAAATCGATCGACGCATTCTTTGCTGCGTGCGGAGCCAAACTGCCATGCACTTGGACTCAAGGCCAAGCTCCCAAGGCTGCGTTACTCGCACTCGCAGCACAAGTCACCGCAACACCGGTTCCGGTGTCATTCGGCGAAGCGGTTGGGCCGGCGCAGCTCGACATCGGCATGGCCGCAATGTTGTACGCGGGCACTTCTGGATGGGAAACCCTCAACGGTGCGCTCAACGCGTTGGTCAAAGGGGATGGCGAACGAATCTACGCCGCGTTCAGTTCGTACGTCGGTCGCGGTGCAAACGGTAAGTACGACACCTCGTACTCGGCTTTTCTTGCAATCGGGTGTGTCGACGGACCGCCGATTGGCACCCCGGAACAGACACTTGCGTTTGCCGCCGAAAATGGCCGAGCGTTCCCGGTATTTGGAACCACCTCGGTCAACCTCAATATTGCGTGCTCGATGTGGCCTGTTCCCCCGACCGGTGCTCCGGGTCCGGTATCGGCTCCCGGCGCAGAACCGATGCTCGTTCTGGGTTCAACGGGCGACCCGGCTACACCATTGGCGTGGGGTGAAGCGTTGGCGCAACAACTTGCGAGCGCAGTCCTGATTACCGCTCCGGGCGAGCAACACACGGTGTACCGGCAGGGGAGTCGGTGTGTTGACGACAGGGTCAACCGTTATCTGTTGAGTGGCGCGGTCCCCGACGCCACGCTGCGCTGCGCGGCCTAGCGAGATACAACGCCGAGCGCGGTTAGGCGAGCGGTTGTCCGGTGGCAATCAGTTGTTCGACTTCGTGCGCGGGAAGCGGTCGCGCGAGCAAATAGCCGCATGCGGTGTCGCATCCCAGGGCACGCAGCGCCACCAGTTGTTCCGTGGTCTCGATCCCTTCGGCGCTGACGCGAATTCCCAAGCTGTGCCCGAGGCCAACGACTGCGCTCACGATGGCGGTGTCGTCCGGGTTGGTGCCGAGCCCATCAACGAAGGTGCGATCGAGTTTCACGACATCGACTCGAAAGCGGCGCAAATACGTGAGTGACGAATACCCGGTACCGAAGTCATCGATCGCGAGCGGAAAGTTTGCAGCCGCGAGATCTTCGAGATTGGAACCTTCTGCATGTTGATCCGACATCAAAACGGTTTCGGTGATCTCAAGCCCGAGATCCCCCGGGGCGAGCTTTGCACTGCGCATTGCGTCACTGACAAGATCTACAAACCCGGGTCGGGTGAGTTGCTTTGCGGAGACGTTGACCCAGATCGCGCCGAAACGGCCGTTGGGATCGAGGGTGCGCCATGCGGCGCGTTGGCGTGCCGCTTCGTAGAGTACCCACTCACCGATGCGCAAGATAAGGCCGCTGTCTTCCGCTATCGGAATGAACTCGACCGGCGGAACCAACCCGCGCTCGGGGTGTTCCCAACGAATGAGTGCTTCCGCGGCCACGATATGGCCGCTGGCCAGATCAATCACGGGTTGGTAGTACAAGCGGAATTGGTCGTCGCTCAGCGCGCGGCGTAAGGCGTGTTCGGTGTCGAGGCGGGTGAGCACCGAATGGCGTGTGTCCGGTGCGAACACTTCGAAGCGATCCCCGCCCAAATTCTTGGCGACATACATTGCGGTATCCACGTCGCGCAGGAGTGCTTCGGGAGTGTTCTCGGCAGTGTTGTTGGGGTCGCCAAATGCGATTCCGACGCTGGCGGTAACAAAGATGGTGGTGTCATCAATGATGAATGGCTCGCGGATGGCGACCAGGATCGATTCGGCGATCTCGAGAACCTCGAGTTCGGTAGTGCTCGTCCCGAAGCACAACGCAAACTCATCGCCGCCGAGTCGAGCGACGGTGGTGGAGGGCTGCACGAGCGTCACGAGTCGTTCGCCGACCGCACACAGCAATTGATCGCCGAGCTGGTGATTGTGGGCCTCATTGATCAGTTTGAACCGATCAAGGTCCAGCGCAATTACCGGTACGGGTGGGGCATGCTCGCCACCGCGGCTCCGCGAAACGCGAAACGCCCATGCAATGCGCTCATAGAGCAGGTTGCGGTTGGCGAGGTGGGTCAGCTCGTCGCGCACCGCGTTGAGCGCGAGTTGCTCTTCGAAGGTTTTGCGCTCGGTGATGTCTTTGAGATGGAGCACCACGGATTGCAGCACCGAGTCCCGCACTCGGTTCGTGAGTACCGTTTCCATCCAGCGCCACTCGCCGTGACTGTCCCGAACCCGCAACGTTTCGGTGCGCTGCGCGCGAGGTGTGCGCCATACCGTTTCGAGTGCCGAAGCAAACCGCTGGTAGTCGTCAGGCGAGATCAGTGCGGCACCATCGTGGCCGGTGACATCGGCAGGATTGTGTCCGAGTACATGTTCGATCGCAGGGCTAACCCAGGTTACGTTCCCGCGTTCGTTGATCAGCGCGACGATGTCGGATGAGTCTTCGACAAGCGCGCGGAAGCGTTCCTCGCGTCGACGCAGCTCAGCCGCGGCCAACATGCGTTCTGTTTCGTCGTGGTAGTTCACGACGATCCCTTGCACGGAGGGCTCTTCGAGCAGGTTGAACGCCGTGAGATCCACGTAGCGCCAGGATCCCGACGTGTGGCGCAATCGCACCGAAAGATGGGTGGGACTTGGCTCGTGGTGCAAACAGCGTCGGAAATACGCGGCCCACTCGGCATAGTCGTCGGGGTGCACGATGGAGCGCGGATTAATGACGGTCGCTTCTTCGGGGGTGTACCCAAGCACGTTGGTAATGGCAGGACTCACGTAGTTTGGTTGGCCTTGCTCGTCTAAGACGACGACAACGTCGCTCGAGTGTTGCACCATCGCTTCGAAGAGTTGTTCGCGAGCCACTAGGGCCGCTTCGCGCTCGAGGGTGGCCGTCATATTCTCGAACGTTGCAACGGCAAACCGAATGGTGTTGTCCGGGTTGCGCACGACCCACGCGGATAGTTGACCCGCACGCGCGCCAGCCGCTGGCGTTGCGAGTGCAACAACAACGTTGACGCGATCCCGTGTTCCCGCGAGTACTTCGGTGGTCATTGGCAAGACGCGGGCAAAGTCGCCAGGCGTCAAGAATTGGCGCAGCAGGTCGGTGACGTCGTGGCCGACGAAGTCGGATTCGTTGACGCCCGCAAACGCGCACATCGCCGCATTGACTTGCACCACGTCGAGCTCAGGACTGATGACACACACGCCGAGCGGCGCCGTTGCAAATAAGAGGCGCAACACTTCATCAGGTGGCGCAAACGCAGTGGGCGGGTTTCCCGGGACCCCGTCTCCGGAATTCGACACGGACGGGGGGAGCGCGAACGTCATTGAGAGAGGGTACTCACTCGATCGGGTCGATCTCTAGCCCCAATTTGTGCCATTGGCCGAACGTCGGCGCCGCCCCGTCAGTCAAGAAGATCGGGTTGGAGGCGGACGATGCGCTGGTAGAGCGGCTGGAAACTGAACCAGCCGGCCAAGTGAGACCCGACCTGTTCTTGGGTCTTGGCTGCCTGATTCGCATCAATCTGTACTGGCGTGCCCGCGGCTTCAGCGAGGAGCTGTGCATGACAGGATCGATCCATTGCCACAAACCACCACACGGCTTCATCCACGGAATGTCCAACCGTGAGGAGACCGTGGTTGCGCAGGATTATGGCTTTGCGATCACCGAGCGCGTGGGCGATGCGTTTGCCTTCTTCGACGTCGAGCACCACTCCGGTGTAATCGTCGAAGAGCGCGTGATCGTTGTAGAACGAACATGCATCTTGGGTGATTGGGTCCAACAGTTTGCCGAGCGAAGAAAACGCTTTGCCATGCACCGAATGCGAATGCGCAGCCGCGATGACATCGGGGCGCGCCGCATGTACCTGGGAGTGAATCGCAAATGCGGCCGCGTTGACCGGCCAGTCGCCTTCGACAACTTCTCCATGATGGTTCACGAGAATGAGATCGCTGACTCGGATGAGCGAGAAGTCCATTCCGAACGGGTTCACCCAAAAGTGGTCGGCGTGCTCAGGATCGCGGGCGGTGATGTGCCCGGCAATCCCCTCGTCGTATCCAAAGAGACCGAAGATGCGCAGGGCAGCGGCGAGGCGCTCTTTGCGATGCCGACGCTCGTCCTCGACCGTGGCAAAGGTCGGGAGTTCGATCTTGTCGACAGCTCGCATCATCGCTTGCATGCGTGGATCCATGGGGCCCTCCGGTGCAGCGTCGTGGCTGGGCCAAGCGTACCGGGCCGCTGAAGTGGTTTTGGACCAACCAGTTCGCAAGAAGTCCGGGTACTCGTGCGTTTCGTCCTACCATCGCCGTCATGCGCATCGCTACGTTCGATTTGGGGTCGAACTCATTTCATCTTTTGATTGCCGAGGCTGGTCCGAACCAAACCTTCGTTCCCATCACTACCGATAAAGAGATGCTGTCGCTTGGCGCGGCAGTTGCCGAACACGACGGCATCATCCCGGACGAACTTTTGGCGCGCGCACTCGATACGGTGCGCCGGTTTCGTCGTCTCGCGGATGCGGGTGGCGCGCAGGAGATTCGCGCGGTCGCAACGTCGGCGTTTCGTATCGCTCAAAATGCCGACGTCCTGCTCGACCGCATTGCGTCCGAGTGTGGTGTGGAAGTCGAGGTGATTAGCGGACATCGTGAGGCGGAACTCGTGTTTGGGGCGGTGCGCGCGGCCGTGGTGCTCCAGCCCGCTCCGGCGCTGTGCGCGGACCTGGGCGGCGGCAGCTTGGAACTCATCGTCGGCGACGCAACGGGTGCGCGCTGGCTGACGAGTTTGCCGCTTGGAGTCGGACGGCTGACGGCGCAATACGTGCACGAGGACCCGCTGAGCAAAAAGGAACGTCGTCGACTCCATGATGCAATTCGCAAGATCTTGGATCCGGTCATCAACGAGGTTGCGGAATTCGCGCCCCGGATGTTGGTGGGCTCGAGCGGTACGTTCCAAGCTATTGCGGCGATGTGCGCGGCTCGGCGGTTCGGATCGGTTCCGATGCGCCTGAACCAGTTCCGCTTTACCCAAGCCGAGTTTCACGAGGTTGCCCAGTCGGTGTTGGCGCTCGATGCGGAGGGACGTCGCTCGGTCATGGGGCTGGATGCCCGGCGGGTGCCGGTGATTGCCGCGGGGCTGTTGGTATGTGGCGCATTGTTTGATGCGACCGGAATCGATGCGATGACGATCAGTGAGTGGGCATTGCGCGAAGGAGTGCTCCTCGATGCGATCACGCATCACGATCCTGTGGATTGGAGCGATGATCCGCACGCGATTCGCCGTGCGTCGGTCGAGGCGCTCGCCCGTCGTTGCTCGTCTCCAGAGGCGCACGCGCATCACGTTGGCACTATCGCGCTGCGGCTGTTCGACGAAACCGTTGATGTGCATGGTTTGGGAGCTCAGGATCGCGAGTTGCTCGAGTACGCCGCGATATTGCACGACATCGGGGAACATGTTGCGCCCGAGGGTCATCATCGTCATGGTGCATATCTCGTGATGCACGGCGCGTTGCGCGGCTTTGATCACAAGGAGATCTCGATGTTGGCAGCAATCGTTCGTTGGCATCGCCGGGGAGAACCGAAAGCTACCGATGATCTTTACGATCCGCTTGACGCTGACGGGTTGGCGCGCGTGCGGGCGCTCACCGCAATGCTCCAGCTCGCCGATGGGCTCGATCGTGGCCGCGGGTCAGTGCTGCGCGGTCTGACGTTGATCGTCGATGAGGACCGGGCGCACCTTCAGGTGCAAGTGGTGCACGGCGAGGACGGAGAACTCGAGGTTTGGGGCGCTCGCCGGAAAAAGGGCCAGTTCGAGAAGCTCATCGGTCGTCCGGTCGACATCGTCGTCTCCTAAGCGCCGAACACCGAGCACCGAGCGCGGGCCCGTTCTCATCTCGATTCGCCGGTCAGATGTGGAGGGGAGATATCGACAATTTGTACCTGGTTCCGTAGCATGGCCTTTATGTCAGAAATGCGTATCTCATCCCTTAATGAAGCCGCCGCCCAAATCCGCAGCACCCGCCGCGCGCTGGGCCTCAGCCAAGAACACGCCGCTCGTGCCGCCGGGTTCTCGGTTGGAACCTGGAGCTTGCTCGAGCGGGGATTGCACCGTCCCAAGGCCGAAACGGCCATCGCAATCTGTCGGGTGTTGGGTTGGTCCGATGACGCGCTCGGTGCAGTCATGGCGATCAATCGCCCCGAAGAAGACCACGAACGGCTGCGCGAATTCGGAGCACGGGTTCGGGCCCGCCGCATCGAACTCGGGCTTTCGCGGGACGACGCCGCGTTGAACGCTGGAATTTCGGCCTCGGGTTGGCAACACCTCGAGCGCGGTCGCATTCGTCCCCGTCCGCACACCGCCGAAGCGATTGCGCGCGTGCTTGGTTGGGACGTCAGTGAATTTGATCGCATCGGCATTCGTCCGCTGCCCCCAACGACACCTCCGCGCATGAATGCATCCGACGCAACCGCTTTGCGCGAGATCGGTCGCAAGGTGCGGGCGCGTCGGAAGGAACTGGGCCTGACGCAGGTGGAAGCAGCAACGCGTGCGGGGATCTCGAACGCAACCTGGAGTCCGCTCGAGCGCGGCAAGATACGCCCCGTGTGGCGTACGGCAGTTTCGGTCGCTCGGGTGCTGGGTTGGCCGGACGACGCCTTTGCTGCAGTGTTGGCCCCACGGGTCGACACACCGACCGAGCTCGTGGTCGATCTTGTCGGTGCGGAGCGCAGGGAGCCCATGATGACTGCGCCGACCGATGCGGCAATGACGGCGTAGTTGTTCGAGACTGCAAAGACGGCGTAGCCGGCCGAATATGTAACAACGGCTTAGTGAGCCGAGGTTGTTGCGTCGGGATCCACCGAAATAATGAATGTGGATTCCTCGTACACCATGACCGCACCGGTGTGAGTGTTCGTCCACTCAGTGGCCACGACATAAAACTCGAGTACCCCGCCATCGCGCCGCGGGCGTTCATACACATCAACGACATGGCTATGGCCGGTGAGCGCATCGCCCACATGCGGCCATTGCGCGAAGGTGAACCGTTGCTCGCCGTGCAACGTCAGTCGGCCCGGACCGCGCAGTTCGTGCATCGGAAATCCGCCGGCACCACCGTGTGCTCGGGTGCCCCAATACGGAAATGCAAACGGAAACGTTGGTGGTATTGGAGCAGCAGCGCTCGAATAGGTAGCGCTCGTGTCGTGGAGCGCTCGTGCGAAGGCGCGAACGGGTGCGGATTCGATGGTGATGGTTTCGGTGCCGAGGTCTCGGCCTAGTAACTCGGTGCGTGCCATGACGAGCGGACTTTAGAGCCGCCGCGCTGTATGCGGGATCGGCCGTGGCCGGACCGGTTGGGCGCACTAGCGTGCTCGGCATGACCGTCACTTCCTCACCGGCCAACGATCTCGAATTGGCGCTCAGCCTGGCCAACGCAGCCGACCACATCACCACCGCACGTTTTTTGGCGGACGATCTCGTGGTCGAGACCAAGCCCGATCTCACTCCCGTAACCGAGGCCGACCGTGCGGCCGAAGTCGAGATCCGGAATCTGCTGGCGAGCGCGCGTCCCGACGATGCGGTACTCGGGGAAGAGCACGGATTAACGGGTGGCGAACACAACGCTCGGCGCTGGATCTTGGATCCGATTGATGGCACCAAGAACTTTGTGCGTGGCCTTCCCGTGTGGGGAACGCTGATCGGGTTGCAAGTAGATGGTGTGCTGACCGTGGGGGTCGTGAGCGCACCGGCACTGGGACGACGTTGGTACGCATCACGCGGTGGTGCCGCATTCGTGGAAGGCGCGTACGCGCCACGGGGGCCATTGCGCGTGTCGCGGGTTGCGCACCTCGGTGACGCGTGCGTCACGCACTCTGATCTTGCACTCGCCGAAGGTTGCGGGTATGCCGATGCAACGATGGCAATCGCCAAGGCATCGTGGCGCACGCGCGGCTACGGCGACTTTTGGATGCACGTTTTGGTGGCCGAGGGTGCCGTCGATGCGGCGTTTGAACCAGACGTGAAGCCCTGGGATTTGGCAGCAGTGTCCATCATCGTTGAAGAGGCCGGTGGTCGGTTCAGTGACTTTGCCGGCCGGCCAAGCATCGATGGGGGATCAGCCGTCTCCAGTAACGGCTTGCTGCACGACGACCTGCTCCGCTACCTCGCCTAGCTCCAAAGGCCCGCCTCATCGAGATCCAGTCATCGGGATCGGGTTCCTTGGGCTCCGGTCATCGAGACCGGTCCGCCTCGCGGTACTCGGCCGGATCAGGAACGGAGCGCGCTTTCGCCAATTTTTGACCCGGGAGCGGTTGTTCGCCTCTTCCCGGGTGGGGACGCTGCCGATGAATGCGGTGAGGATTCTGACATCGGAGCACCCGTGCGAAGTTCTTTGCGAAAAGGACCCAGTTCGCCGCGATCGACATCACGCGCGAATCGGTCTGCTTTCGGTTCGACGCGCGGCCAAACACATCGCCGCGCCACCCCTCGCCGCGCCACCCCTCGTCCGCCGGTGGCTCGCCGTGTCGCAGTCGTGGTAATCGCCATACTCGTCGGCCTGTTAGTGCTCACTGCGATTGCGATTCCCGCCAACGCTGCTCGGCTGGACCGTGCTTCGCAGGACCTGGCAGGTGGGGGAACCGCGCCACCGGGCGAGGTGTTCATGGTGTCCGGGGGAACGTTGGATGGATTATTTCCCTTGGTAGCCCGAAACGTCGGCGGTGCTCCGCTTGCTGTGCGGGTCAACGACAATGTGCCGACGGGCATCACGATTACCCCCGACATGCGCACGGCCACGATTCCGGCGGGCCAAACGGTGACCATCCCGTACTCGGTGCGGTTGGATACCAATCTTGCCCCCGGCCGGTACCGGGTCGAAGTGAGCGTGTTGCCAGCCAACGTTGGCATTACCCAAGGAACCGTGCAGTTTGTTCCTGCTATTACGCAGCGCTATGTGATTGTTGTCAGTGGCCAGGCTGGCGATCTAAAGGCCAAAGCAATGGACAGCGTCGAAAATAAGAGCGTCTCGGGAACGTTCATTGCCAGTCGGATCAACGGTGTGAGTCGAGTGCCGATTGCTCGGATTGTCGGACCGACGATGAGCGCGCGCGTGGTGCCGGGCGAGTACGAAGTGGCATTTGAGGTCAGCGGGAAGCGTATTGCGAGTCGCCAAGTCCGGGTCAATGACGGTAAGACCACCGAAACCGAGCTCAGTGTTGCGCTGTTGCAATTCACGGAAGTGAAGGCCGAACGCATTGAGTTGAATGGGCAGCTGGCGGCAGTCGGGCTTGAGGCGCGGTTTGAGAACTCGTTGCGACCGCTCAATGATGCACAGGTGGCAGTGGAGGTTTCTCGCAACGGAAAGTCGATAGAAACGGTGGAAGTACAACGATTTCAAGTGCTGTCGCCGGGCACGGGCACCATTTCCACCCGATACGTTCCGCGCCAAGGCTGGGTGGATGGCGCATACGAGTTTCGCTTCCGACTGATTGCCGGTGATATTGCGATCGTGGCCGTCACGCGTCCCAAAATTCAGGTGGGACCACCGCCGCCGCAATCGACCAAATCGTTGGTGATGTTGGTGGCGATAGGACTGGGTCTCGTTGTCATTACCGCGCTGCTGTGGTGGGCCGCAGGCCGCAGTCGCCGGCGCAACCAGCCACCGCCCGACATCCTCGCGGGGCGTCGGGTGCATCGGACCGTTGTCCTTGCTGGTCGGGCGGAGGCTCGCCGAAGCGCAAGTGATCCCGCGTTGCAGCCCGCGAAAGACGACTGAGGGGCGTTGCAATCGGTAGGAGAACCTTCAGGCCGCCGGAACTGCGCCGATCAGAACGCCGGAGGCGCACTCGCGCGTTAGATGATCGAGGAGTGGGACGGACCAACATGAAGCTGTTCGTGGGATCAGACTCGGGTCGGTTGTCGCCCGTGCGTCGCTATAGCGCCCTCGTTTCTGCGGTCATGGGTGTGCTCGCGGTTTCGACGGGCCTGGCGAGTGTGGTGCATCCGGCGCGTGCGCATGCTGCGGGATCCGTGAGTGCGGGCAGCAACTTCTCCGGCATTGTGCTGGAGCTTCCCCAAGGATCCAAGGTCGAAGGTATTTATGCGATGACGTTGTCGAATCAGTCGACGGACACGGTCACGCAGGAGTTCCAGTGGAGCGCGCCGTACGGGATTGTGCTCACGCCAAAGAAAAAGGACTTCACCTTGTTGCCGGGGACCAAAGCCGAGGCTCCCTTTGATATCGAGATTCAGCCTGATACTCCCGGTGGCGAATACCAGGTCTCGACCGGGTTGTTTCGCCGCGACGTTCGTTCCAATCCCGACGAAGTGGTGTTCGTTCCTGGTGTGACCGAGAACTTCACCGTCCGAGTTCTGGGTGAGTCGGCAAACGCCACGATCAAAGTAGTGGACAGCATTAAGAAAGAGCCCATTTCGGGGTTGATCAGTGTCGCGCGCGTGACCGGCTCGGTCCGCACCGAAATTGCGCGCCAGCCGGCGAGTGAGCTGGCGGTTCGGGCGGTCCCGGGAGTCTATGAAGCAAGTGTGTTTCTCGATGGTCGTCGAGTTGCGCAAAAGCAGTTCACGTTGCGTAAAGACGAAGCGCAAGAAGTTGTGATCGAAGTACAGGCGGTATTTCTTCGAGAGGTCAGTTTGCTGCCGCGCAAGAATGGCAACAAACTGATCAATATTGAGGTCACCGCGACGGTCGAAAACTCCATGCGGGCGTTGCCATCCGCCACGATGGTGCTCGAAGTGCAGCGCAACGCAAAGCCCCTCGAGAGTCTTGAGATGCAAAAGTTTGCACCGCTTGAGCTGGGACCAACGAGCGCAAGTGTGCGCTACCTTCCCAAAGACGGTTGGAAACCGGGTCGCTACACCTTTGTCGTACGGCTGGAATCTCCGGAGTTTACGGTGAAGGCGGCCTCGGAACCCTCGTACAGCGTGGGTGGTTCGGTCGCAAGCCGATTCGGTTGGGTGCTCGGTGGAGTCGGAGCAGCAGTGCTTGTTATCGCCGGCGGCATAGCGCTTGTTCGTCGAGTTCGACGCAAGAACGCAGCCCGAAATGGTCGAGCGATACCGGATCGCAATCGACCAACTCGCGACACTTCGAGAAGTCAGCACTGAGGAACAATTCAGGGCGGGCGCAGCGATCAGCGGCGGTCATCGGATCGCCGCTGATGCGCATTCGAGCGGAAATAGGTCGGACGACCCATCAGGTTTGTGCGCAAAGTGCGACACGTTCCTCATCACCTGCATCCTTTGGCCGATGAGCGCTCCAGGAGTAAACGCCGGACGAGGCCCCGGTTCTAAGGATGGATGTATGAAGACTTCCAAGTTGCTCGGAATTCCGGTCATCGCAACAGTGGTGGGCATATTTGTGCCCCTCATTGCCGCGGGTCCGGTTGGTGCAGCGATCACTACCACGACGCAGGTGACGACGGCATCCGGCTCGGAGAAATTCTCAGTCGGCAACGTTCCGCCCAAGATCTGGATCGCGAAAGGCTTGACGCAGCTCAACGGGTCCGCGTTGGCCAGTAACACGGTCAGCCCGTATTCGTATTACGAGTTCGAGATATTGGTAGAAGACGACAACACGCTGTGGAACTCGCGCGTAGTGATCTGTTTCCACAACACGTCGCACGCAACGGCATATGACGGTGGCGGTTTCTCGGGGACCTCCGACACGCCTACCAAAGCGTGGAACGACTGTGTCACCGGTAACCCGACTGCATCGACTGCCATTGCAGCCTCGGACTACAGCACTGCCGCGGGTTGGAACAAGGCCAACCCCGGTGGAGCATCGGCGGATTCTTCTTCCACTTCTCAAGGCGAGTCGTGGCGCAAAGCGCGATGGGTTCTCAAGCAAAAGAACGATGCCACCAAGGCCTATGGTGTTGATCCGACGGCATCAACGATTGTGAATAACACCACCAACAACGGAACGTGGCGTCTCGGTGGCGATCTCGCCGGTTCAGAGCCGGGATCGGAAGCCAATGCGGCGTGCGATCATGCGACCCGAACCGTTGGCGGAGTAGCGATGACGACCCGTTGGGACTCGACCTTGGTGCACCTGAAGTGTTCGGTGCGGATTGGAACGCTCGCTCGAGCCACCTCGGGTGCTGCGGACTGGGACCTGTTTGCCGCCGTCGTTGACTCCGGTAATGCGCAATCAAGCTCCGCGTCTGATGCTTCGTACATGAATGGGAACGGCAACCTCTATGCCTACTGCTCGGGCTTGTCTGCATCGGGCGGCGTCAGCGGGTACGGCTACACCTCGGGTGCGCCGAACGGTTACGGCTCGTGCGTGGATGCGAATTACTCGGCGTTCTCCCCCTTTAAGGTCGCGACAAACCTTTCGATCGGATCCATCGAAGGACACGACTTCGGCACTTTGTTGCCGCCATCTCAAACAGTGGGTGCCACCGCTTCGTCAACGGGGACCGACCCCAACCCGGCACCTCCAACTGCAGCTAATACGACGGTGTCGTGTAAGTCGGACAACGCAACAGCTTCGGACGCCAAGACGTGCGTGTACTTCTCGCACAAGGTAGACAGTCTCGTAGCCAACACGGACCACTGGAAGTTCCAAACCAAGACCAGTGCATCCGATGGTTCGTCGACATGTAATGACGCAACGAACTCCAAGATTGCTCCAGCCCTAGGGTACAACACGTCAACGTCGTACACCTGTTGGTATGCGACGACGAACCCAGTCGATAACACGCTCGGAGCAGATACTGGTCGTTCCCAAAACCAGACTTTTGCCGTGGCATTGTGGGAGCCGTCTTCGACGACTGCGGAGTGGGATGCGAGCACGATGCAGCCGAATCAGTTTGCATTCCGCTGTGCTGCGTTCCCTCGGGATGCCAACGAGGCATCCTCGGTGACACGGGCACTGAATGTACCGTCGCAAACCACGGCGCGGTCAACTGCGGTGAATGCCAGTGTGTACGTGACGAAGACATTCGCTGATGTGCCGCTCTTCCAGTACTCGAGTGGTGCCACGCACCTCCTTGACTCTTCGTCGGGTGCGTCGAATGTCCCGGCGACGAGTGTTTCCTCATTCGATGGAATGGGTTCGGATAACACCAGTGCCGAGAGCAGCCGGATCTGGCGTCGTTTGGACGCGGGGGCGACTCCGTACACGGCGTATCTCCACTGCCGATTGGACACGAGCTACGTTCGTGCAGGCACGTACACCGGTATCGTGTACCTCGCCATCGCCAGCGCATAGCGATCTCGAAGCCACCCCCGTCCGTGCGTGCATCGCGGCCGGGGGTGGTTCGCGCTTCGCGCAAGAGACGCTCTTTGATGCATGCCGGGGTACGCCCATAGGTTGCGTTAGCTAGACGCATTGTTTGTGTTGTGCCGTTTTCGTCGAACCCGATTGCGCCCCAACAAAGCGTCCGGGCTAGCAAGCCAAGCCATTTCGGGATCCACGCCATGGTGTCTTGTGTGCCGCCCATGAGTTGCATCCAACGTTGTTGGCACTTCGGACGTGTGCGACGAGCGTCTCCCTCGAAATGCGTCGCTTCTACATTTCGACACCGCCTACCGAACTTGCAGAACCCTCAAGCAGCGCTGGATGGGCTGTTTGCCTCATCGAGCAGTGCTCGAGGGTTCTGCGTAGGTGCGCACCGTGCCGGCGGGCGCATATCCGCACCGTGCCGGTGGGCGCATATCCGCACCGTGCCGGTGGGCGCATATCCGCACCGTGCCGGTGGGCGCATACGTGCGCATGCGTTTCTCGAATGCACGTTGCGCAGTGCGCATCATGCGCATGATGGCCGCAGCGCGTCATGGCGGCATTGAACGCATTGGGGCTCAACGTACGCACTGAGCGTGCCGATAGGTCTCAGTAATAGGGAACGCCGAAACACTACGAAGCTCCGGCGTGAAGGATAGGCCATGGACGGACCGCACTCCGTGCGAAGGATGCGCGCGCAGCGACTGATGTCGCAGTGTGACTTCGCGCGTCTCGCGGACCGGCGTGGTGCACGCGGAACTGGTTGCGGTGCGCAGCACAGTGCACCCGCATTGGCGCCCCGAGTAAGCGTGGATTCGTACGGAATGCTGCAGCGTGTCGCTGCGGTCATGCACGCGATCCACCTGGCGGTGTCTCGGGTGCGAAGCCGCCTGAGTGGTGCGGGCGTAGCCGGGACCGTGATCCGCGTGATGGTGGCTGGCCTCGGAGTCGGTGTTGCGCTGAGTGTGATGCTGCACGTTGAGCGGGCGGACGCCGCAGTGCCGAGTGCGCCGTCCAGTCTGGCGCAAACCCAGGCGCAAACATCGGGTGCGATTGCAATGAGTTTTGCGCAGAGTTCCAATGGCGGCAGGACAATCACGAACTACCAATATTCGACCGACGGTGGCGCGACGTTCTGTGCGTTTTCGCCGTCGCAAACGTCGTCACCGGTAACGATTACCTTGCAATCCAACGCATCCTGTACGGGACAAAGCGCGTTGGTTGGAGATTCCGGCTACGCAATACAACTCAAAGCCGTAAATGCCGACGGTGTCAGTGCGGCAGGCTCCACCGCTACGAGTGAAGCAAACAATGGGATTGTGTGGACGTCGAGTGGCTCGATTTCGGGGGCGAGCACACTGACGGATGTTGCGTCCGGCGGCGGCTTGTTTGTTGCCGGCGGGATCAACTCGCAATCGCAAGCGTCCGTGTGGTACTCCACGGACCGAAGCGCTTGGACCGCACTTTCGTTCCCGGCGTGGGCCCGAGTCGACCGCGTGCAGTACTTGAATGGCAAGTTCTACGCGATCGTTTCCGACAACGCAAACAATGGTGCGGTGTTCGTGTCATCGAATCCCGCGCAGGCGGATCAAGCAAACGCGTGGACGGGCTTGGTGTTCGGGAACGCGGCGTGCGGCGGCGGTTCGTTGCAGCCGGTTGCAGTTGCGGTGAACGGTTCCACGGTCGTGGTGATGGCCCGCAAGTATTTCACCGACTCCTACACCGACTCCGAAGGAGACACCTATAGCGAGTCTGCCAACTGCTCGGTCGCCTATCAGTCGACGAACTCGGGAGCGTCATTTACGAGCCAAGTGATCAACGGTCAGAACTATTGGGGCAATGCCGATGTGACGTTCGGAAACGGAGTGTTCGTCGCGATAACGCCGAACGGGATCATGACCTCGTCGAACGGTTCGACCTGGACACTCCGATCGAGTTCCGTGGTGGCGTCGTACAACACGCCGCGACTTGCGTACGGAAATGGGATGTTCCTGGTTGACTCCGGATCTTCGGGTGCATATCGATCCGCTGACAACGGCACGACGTGGACACAGATAGCGGGGCTCCTTCCCACCGGTTTGACCTATGACGGTAATCGGTTTGTTGGTGGTGTGGCGTCGAGTTCGAAGGTGTACACCAGTGCCGATGGAGTGGTTTGGCAAATTGGATCGAATCCCAGTGGGGTGAGCGGGACGCTTGCCCGATTCGCAACGAACGGAACGGATTGGATTGGCTACGCCGGCACCACGATGTATCGCGGGTCGGACGCTTTTGTCGCCACGGCGTGGTCGTTGCCCGCAGGAAGTTTTGGTACTGGGGGTAACGTCTCGCTGATTGCTGGGACCGGATCGTACGGATTTAGTGGCGATGGGGGTCAGGCGTCAAGTGCGCAGTTCGCTTTTCCGGATGGGGTGGCGGTCGATCCAATGGGCAATGTGTACATTGCGGACAACAGCAATCGACGCGTGCGCAAGATTACGAACGGAGTGATCTCTACATTTGCGGGCACCGGTTCCTGGGGGAGCACCGGTGATGGCGGTTCGGCGGTTAACGCTTCACTCGTCGCTCCGTTTGGGGTGGCGGTCGACCGCTCCGGCAACGTGTTTATTTCCGACCTCGGCTACAACACGGTTCGGCGCGTGGCGCGGGACGGAATAATTACGACGATTGCGGGGAATGGAAGTTCTGGCTTCAGCGGAGATGGTGGCCCGGCCACGAGCGCACGGTTGAATGCCCCATCCGGGTTGGCGGTCGATAGCGCAGGCAACATCTACATCGCGGATCAGTACAACCATCGGGTGCGCAAACTCACGCCGAATGGTGCGAACCCGCCGAGCTACACGATCAGTACCGTGGCCGGTAGCGCCAGCCGAGGGTTCAGTGGTGATGGTGGTTCGGCCGCGGACGCAGGACTCAATTACCCGAAAAAAGTCACCCTCGATGCTGCGGGCAACCTCTATATCGCGGATACGAGCAATGCCCGGGTCCGCAAAGTCTCGAACGGGGTAATCACCACCATTGCGGGTACTGGCGATTCGGGGCCCATCGGTGATGGCGGCCTCGCAACCAACGCCCGGCTAGTGGGTGGTCCCCGTAGCGTTGCAGTGGATCGGGCGGGGAATGTTGTGATCGCGACCGTTTCTAGCATTCGTCGCATTGGCACTGACGGAGTGATTTCCACAGTCAGCGCACAATGGGCAAACGACATCGCGGTCGACGGGGCGGGCAACCTCTTTGGTGTCGTGGGCAATACGGTCATCAAAATTTCTGCGCCGGGCGCGAATCAGCTGTTGGTGAACTGGAGCGCACCCTCGCTGGTGGCCGGAGCTCCGACAGTTTCGAGTTACGACGTGCGGTACTACCCCACATCGTCATCGGTGGCATCAGCGACAACGCTCTCGGGACTCACCGGTTCATCAACGTCGCTTAATGGCCTCATCGCCGGTAGCTCGTACTACGTGGAAGTGCGATCCAACACTGCGCTCACGGTCGGGAGTTGGAGTGGCCCGTTTATGGCGACGACCGTCCCTAGCGCGCCTTCGAATATCGCGACCAGTGCAAGTTTAACGTCGGTGACCGTGAATTGGAACGCGCCAGCAAACGCCGCGCCAGTGTCGAACTATGTGGTGAGTGTGTCGGGAGGTGCGCTCGATAGTTCGTGTTGGAACGCGGCATCGGCGCAATCGGTAGAAGGTACAGCCACGAGTTTTGCGTTTCCGTGTTTGCAAGCGAATACGGTGTATTACTTTCAGGTTCAGGCCGTAAACGCCGGTGGTGTCGGTGCGGCAAGTAGCTGGTCGAGTGCGGTGATGCTGGCCGCGCCACCGCTGGCGCCGACCGGCACGTCGGTGGGTTCGCCGACGTCATCGACGCTCACGGTCAACTGGAGCGCACCAACGACGTACGCGCCCATCCAGCGTTCGCGCATTTGGGCCTACACGGACGCTGCAGGGACGATGCTGGCGACCGGTATGACTAACCCCCAAACGCTCGAGGGTGCCGGTACGTCCTACGAGTTCACCGGACTGGGGTCGAGCACCGCCTACTACTTCAAAGTGGCGAGCGCGAACCCCGCGGGGGAAGGCCCGCAAAGCTCGGTGTTTCCCGCGAATTCCGCGAATTCGGCAACGCTCTCTGACCGTTGGTTTTCCAGTATTGCGTTTGGTAATGGGATTTTCGTTGCGCTCTCATACAATTCTCTGTTTTCTTCTCCCGATGGCGTGACGTGGACATTGCGCCAAGCGGGATCGTTTTATTCGGTCAGGTTTGGCGGCGGGACATTCGTGGCGGTTGGTGAGGGACCGTCGATTGCTACTTCGGCCAACGGAGTGTCGTGGACGGCACGCACGGTGCCGGCGGTAACGACCGC
>JBMOIW010000027.1:0-22610 GCA_049317145.1 Acidimicrobiia bacterium | reverse complement strand
CGCAAACGCAATCGCAACCGGGAATGCGTTCATCCTCAAGCCGTCTGAGAAAGACCCGAGTCCGTCACTATTTCTTGCAGAGGTTCTGCACGAAGCAGGGGTTCCCGCCGGAGTGTTCCAGGTTATTCAGGGAGACAAGGTCGCAGTAGATCGCCTGTTGACCCACCCGACCGTGCAGGCCATCAGTTTTGTCGGCTCGACGCCGATTGCTCGCAACGTCTACGAGACGGCAACTGCGCACGGCAAGCGTGTGCAGGCGTTGGGCGGTGCCAAGAACCATATGGTTGTGCTTCCGGATGCAGACATTGGTGCCGCTGCAGATGCAGCGGTAAGTGCGGCGTACGGTTCGGCCGGTGAACGGTGTATGGCGGTTTCGGTCGTTGTCGCAGTGGGCGAGTCTGCGGATCCACTCGTCGGCGCGATTGGTGAACGGTTGGGCTCGCTGCGTATCGGGCCCGGTACGGATCCCGATTCCGAAATGGGTCCGCTGATTACGCGAGAGCATCGCGACAAGGCCGCGTCGTATCTCGATGGCGCGGTCGAACAGGGAGCGTCGTTAGTTGCCGACGGGCGTGCATTGCGTGTACCCGGTGACGGTTTTTTTCTCGGCGTCTCGCTACTCGATCACGTCACGCCAGCGATGCGGGTGTACCAAGACGAAATCTTTGGACCGGTGCTTGCCGTGGTGCGAGTCGACGCTTACGACGAGGCACTCCAGCTCGTCAACAGCAATCCCTACGGCAACGGCGTTGCGATCTTTACGCGCGACGGTGGCGCGGCGCGCCGATTCCAATTCGATGTGCAAGCAGGCATGGTCGGAATCAACGTTCCGATTCCGGTGCCGGTTGCGGCATATAGCTTCGGTGGCTGGAAATCCTCCCTGTTTGGCGATCAACACATGTACGGACCCGAGGGCATTGCCTTTTACACGCGCGGCAAAGTCGTGACCAGCAGATGGCCCGATCCGGCCAC
This sequence comes from Acidimicrobiia bacterium, assembly GCA_049317145.1. GTDB lineage: Bacteria > Actinomycetota > Acidimicrobiia > IMCC26256 > JBMOIW01 > JBMOIW01. The sequence goes on along the minus strand of JBMOIW010000027.1, from coordinate 21,638 downwards.
GAGCGCGATCGATCTCGGATTCCCGCAGAATCGTTAGTCCGGGTTGCCGACGGCGCGGTTCGCCGCGAACGCGGCCTACGCTTGGCTCATGGTACTAACCACCGAGCAACGCACCCATGCTGCGACGGATCTTTTGCAGCAACTGATTCGCAATGCATGTGTCAACGATGGGACACAGGAATCCGGTCACGAAGTACGCAGTGCCGAATTGCTGCGCGACTATCTCGCCGTGCCCGGGTTAGAAATCACCGAGTTTGAACCCAGTGCAGGTCGCCGCACGTTGGTGGCGCGCATGGAAGGCCGCGACGCGCAGGCTCCCAGTCTGACATTGATGGGGCACACCGATGTCGTGCCCGCCAACCCGGATGGCTGGTCGCGCGATCCGTTCGGGGGAGATCTTGACGCCGGGTTTGTCTGGGGCCGCGGTGCCGTCGACATGTTGAATCTCACGGCGACCATGGCCGTTGCGATGCGCGAACTTGCCGAATCGGGATTTCGGCCGCGCGGAACGCTGACATACATTGCGATCGCCGACGAAGAAGCGCAAGGCGGGTGGGGCGCTGACTGGTTGCTGCAACATCATCGCGAGGAGTTCGCAACGGACTACATCGTGACCGAGATGGGCGGCTTTCAGATGCCGACTCCGGCCGGCGTGCGTCTTCCCGTTATCGTCGGCGAGAAGGGCACATACTGGTGCACCTTGCGAATCGGCGGCACCCCAGGGCACGCGTCGCTCCCATATCGCACCGACAACGCACTGGTTACTGCGGCGGAAGTAGTCCGACGCATCGCGACCTACGCGCCCCGTGCGAACCTTTCGGCAACGTGGCTCCGCTTTGTCGAAGGGATGGCATTTCCGCCCGAACTCGCGCATGCGTTGCTCGATCCCGAGCACATCGAAGCTGCGTGCGCGGAGCTCCCATTGGCGCTCGGCCGCCAGGTCCATGCGTGTACGCACACGTCATTCGCCCCTACGGTAATGCGCGCGGGTACCAAGACCAATGTGATTCCGGATCGTGTCGACCTCGAACTCGACATCCGGACCTTGCCGGGGGTCGCAGAACCCGAGGTGCGGGCCATGCTCGCCGAGGCGCTTGGTGATCTTTCCGACCGCGTCGAGATCATTGCGGCGCATGACAACATCGCAACGGCCTCACCGGTGGAAACGCCGCTATGGGATTCTCTCGCTGCGATCACCGGTCGAATGATCGCGGGCTCCGCGCTGGTGCCGCACTTGTTTACTGCGGCGACGGACAACCGATTCTTTCGTCGTGCCGGGTCGGTCGCCTACGGGTTTGGGCTGTTCTCGCAACGGCTGAGCTTTGAGGATTACGGCACCATGTTCCATGGCAATGACGAACGCATCGATGTCGAGAGCTTGGGGCTCTCCACCGATCTGTGGGTTGCGCTCGCCGAGGATTTTTGGGAACACACCGACTAACGCGCCGAACGCGGTTGTCCTATTGCTCGTCCCGATTTCGTAGGAACGCTTCGAGTTCGGCCGCAATGGCGTCGCCGCTCGGAATCGCAACATCCGAGAGCTGTTCCGCTTCATCCGCCTCTTGTTCGAGACGTTCGACGTACTCGCGTGCTTCCTCATCATCGGCAACGATTGCATCCACGCGTTCACGCCATGCAAGCACTTGTGCGTCAAGCTCGCGAAGATCCATTCCGAGTTGTCCGAGTCGATCAAAGCGACTCAGTAACGCCCGGATCGCCACCGGATTCGGTGGCGTTGCGATGTAATGCGGAACCGCAACCCACAAAGAAGTGGCGCGGCGATCGTGGCGACGCCACGTGTCGTGCAATACCCCGACTATGCCGGTTGGTCCCTCGTACGACGACGGCGAGAGCTCGAGTCGGCGTTGCAGTGTGTCGTCCGCACCAATGCCGGTGACGTTGGGTTCGCGTGTGTGGGGTGCATCGGCGAGAAGCGCTCCAAAGGTCACAAGTTCCGTGCACCCAAGTGCGCCTGCGGCATCAATCACGGTTTCGGTAAACGTGCGCCAGCGGTTGTGGGGTTCGATCCCCAATAGGACCACGAGATCGCGCTCCGCATCGGGAAGTTCGAGTGCGTAGAACTCATTGCCCGGCCACTGCAGCTGACGCGTGACGCCATCTTGTAAGCGGATCCGTGGCCGTTGTTCTTGAAAATTGACGAACTCCTCAGGGTCGATGCCAGCGACCGCTCGACCCGAATACTCTTGAATGAGCCACACTGCAGCATCAGAGGCGGCTTCCGCCACGTCGTTCCAACCTTCGAATGCGGCAACCAGCATGGGGTTGCGCAGGTTCGGCTGCTCCCGCCAAATGAGGTGGTCCATGACGTCATGGTATGCGGTGATCGCAGGGATCGTCACACCGATCCGGTTAGTGCTGACGTTGCGCAGCCACTGCCAATTTTCGTGCGGCGGCCGCGAGTTCCGGCACTGCGTCTCCGACCTGGGCAAAGCCGTCACCGACGGTGAGCCCCATGGTGTAGCGAGTGTGAATGCCCTCGGCGATGATCGCCAGTTTGTAATGCGCGAACGCTTCATAGAACGCGAACTGCTCGAGTGCCGCTCCAGTGCGCGCGGCGTACGCAGTAAGGATTCCATTTTGATCAAGGAGTCTCGGTTGCGCAGCTATAGCGGCCGCTGCCGGTACGACGCGCGCCGCGACCTCGCCGGAGTAACAACACAACAGGGCAAGGTCCGTAAGTGGATCGCCCAGCGTCGACATTTCCCAATCGAGAACTCCACAGACAATGCCGTGCGGATCGATCACGGTGTTATCGAGACGGTAATCCCCATGCACCACACTGTGACGCGCATTGACAACTTCGGTGACGTGCGCAAGGAGGAGTTTGGTCGTCGCATCAAGGTCGGGTACGGGGCGGGTTCGCGACGCATCCAGTTGCTGGCTCCAGCGCGTGACTTGTCGCTGGAGATACCCCACCGGTCGACCAAAGTCTTCGAGCCCGAGTTCGAGCGGATCCAGCGTGTGCAGCGTGGCAAGCACCTCGATGAGAGACGTTGTAATCGCAGTGCATTCGTCGTTGGAAAGCGCAGTGATGTCTTGCGGTTCACGCAGAATGCGACCGTCGACAAAGGACATCAGCGTGAAGGGAGCGCCAATGACTGAACGGTCATCGCAATAGGCGAGACATTGTGGGACGGGGACACTCGTGGGGGCGAGTGCCCACAGAATGCGTGCTTCCCGACCCATGTCGTGCGCAGTGGCAAGTACATGACCGAGAGGCGGACGTCGCAGCACTGCTCGTTTCGTCGCCGTATCGACGAGGTAGGTCAGATTGGATCGTCCACCACTTATGCGAGTGAGCTGCGCATCTGGGAATCCGTGTTCGGCCAGAAACGCATGCAGTTCCGGGCCCGAAGCGCCTTCAGCTCCTTCGGGGGTCTCCATGCGTTGAAGCCTACCGACGCGCCTCGAAGTGTTTTATGCGACGGCAGGTTCGCTGGATTTCGTGGCGCGCGGGGCAACGGGAGCGCCGTTACCTTTGGGGTATCGCGCTACACGACCAACGGGCATCTCGACGCGATATCCGGCCGCGGCGCGGGCCTCTTCGGATTCCCCGCCCCAAAAGCCGTACTCGCGATGTTCGCGGGCCCATTCCCGGCACTGCGCCAGCACGGGACACGCGGCACAAATCTCGCCGGCATGCGTTTCACGTCGGGCTCGGGTTTCGGGGCGTTCACCCGGGGGAGCAAAAAAGAGCTCGGTCTGTCCCTGGCAGGCTGCGTCGTTTGTCCAAGGGAGGGCGCCGGTGAAAGTGAAGTTGGCTACGAGGTCTGAGTCCGCCATGTCGCCTCCTCGGATCTGTGTCCCGGAAGTTCCGGGAAATGGGCTTGTGTTGTATTGAACTACGGGTGCCCTGAATCAGTCCAACACATAGAAACGATGATTACAATCGTTTTAACAGATGGTAAGGTCTGTCGGTTGCTGCGCTACCCACAGCCACCTGGAGGTGAACATGGAGCTTCGTCATCTCGACGCGCTTATCGCCGTGGCCGAGGAAGGAACCTTCACCGCCGCGGCGGACGTGCTCAACACGGCCCAGTCCAACGTCTCGGCGCAGATTCTCCAGCTTGAAGCCGACCTTGGAGCCCAACTGTTTTCGCGGGGACGATCGGGGGCGGCTCTCACCGAGAGCGGCCTCGTCGTTTTAGAACGCGCTCGACGCATTCGGCGCGAACTCGAAGCGATGCGTGAGGACGTGGCGTCGTTGCGCGGGCTCCAAGTTGGCGAAGCAAGCATCGGCGTGGTGGGTACCGCGAGTCGATGGTTGGCCCCGGCGCTGGTGGATGCGCTGCACAAAGTGGCGCCTGGTGTGCGGTTTCATATCACCGAAGCGCCGTCCGAGCGGCTCGGTGAGTTGGTGTTGTCGCACGCATTGGCACAAGCCGTGGTCACGGAGCCCGTGCTCGATAACCGCCTGCAGTCGGAACCACTCTTCGATGAGGAACTTGTGGGGTTGGCGCCGCTTGGTCTCGAAATTGGTGCAGAACCGGTTTCGCCAGAACGTCTTGCAGAACTGCGTCTCGTCCTTCCGCCGCCGGGAAACCCGTTACGACAAGAAGTGGACCAAGCAGTACGCGCTCGTGGCCTGACGCTGATGACCCCGGTCGAAGTCGATGCCGTTCGCTTGATCGTCGACATCGTTGAGTCGGGGAACGGCGTCAGCGTGCTCCCCGCAACGGCGGTACCGACCGAGGCACGCCATCTGCGGGTGTTTCGCATTGAGGGGATGCCTCGCCGACGTCTCGCGCTGATTTCCGCTCGCGACGCTCGGTTGAGTTTGGCGGATCAAGCAGTGCGGAATGCATTACTGGCGCTCTTGGCTGATCGACGTCCATTGGATAACTCAGACCGATCGGTTGAGGCGTCTATTCTCGGCGGAGAGGAGGGCGCATCGCCATGATGGAAAAAGACGAACTGCATGAGCACCTGGGTACCGCAAAGGGTCCGGCCAAGCCGCGTGATATCGGCAAGATCATTCGGCTTTCGTTGAGTGGGATCGCCACGTTGCTGCTCATCATCTTCGCCGTCACGAACTCGGACCCGGTCGAGGTCAACCTCGTCGTGTGGAGCGGTGAGATTCGTCTGATCTTTGTGATCATCGGCTCGGCGATCCTGGGTGCGATCGGCTTCGGGGTCTTCCGGTCCGTGCTGGGTCGACGTCGCCGCAATCGCCGCGCTTAGGCGATTCGCTCCGGCGGCGGAATCAAACCCGAGTCCGTTGCTCCCGCAGTGCGGTGTGCATTTCCGGCGCGCGTCATGCGTCGGGCGGCGAGGTAGGCGATCCCAAGAACGGCAAAGCCCGCAACCGCGTCGAGGAAATAGTGGTTCGCCGTCAACACAATGGTGATCACAGTGACGATGGGGTACACAACCGCGAGAACCTTTGCCCAAATGTGTTTTACCCGAGGGTAGAGCGCACAGGCACACCACAATGCCCACGCGCAGTGAACGCTAGGCATTGCGGCGTATTGATTCGAAATACGACTCACGGCGCCGGAGTTAAAAGACCAGAACGTCGGATATTTCGCCATCGTGTCGATGAATCCGTACGTGCACGTGGTGCAGTATTGGTCGAGAAGTCGGGGTGGCATCAACGGAAAGAAGATGAAACCGATCAATGCGACCGCAGTAGCAATGGCGATGGTGTTGCGCCAACGCGGATAGTCATTTCGCCATTTGATGAACAAGAAAATGCCGACGCCGATCGTGACAAAGAAGTGAAACGACCCGTAGAAGTAGTTCAGTGCAATGACTAACGGGCGCACGTGGAGTGCCCACATCTGCAGCGTTGCTTCGTGGTTAATGCCCACCATGGACTGCAGTTGCATCACGTGCTTGGCGTTCTCGAATGCAGCTTGGACGTCGTTGCCATTTGCATTACGGATGAATGAGTAGGTGCCGTAGAACAGCGCCAGCATCAAGATCTCAAGCCACCAATACGACACGTAACCGTTTTGCAGTTGCCTCGCGCCTGGGAGGCGGCGAAACCACTTTGTGGGGGCGGTGGCAGCAGTGTCGGACATAGAAATCATGCGTTAATCGGTTCCTCGCGGCGAGCCCGATGCCCAAATGCGAAGGTGGGGCCGCCGGCAAAGCTGGCGACCAACGTCATGGCGTACCAACACAAACCGATTGCCACACTCTTCCCGGTCGGGACGCCCAGGCCGTGCAATAGCAGCGCAAACATACCCTCTCGAACTCCGAGGCCAGAAAGGGAGATAGGGAGCACTTGGACCATGGCAACTGCCGCCGCGGCCGCCACCACGGCGGCGATCGGAACCGCGGCACCCACCGTGTGGACGGCGAAGAACACCGTCGCAATCGTGGTGCACTGGAACACCAGCGCAGCGAGGAGCACCATGGCGGTTTCACCGGGTTCTCGACGCATGCGATCAATGCCGACGTGCACTGCGCCGATAAAGCGCGTCCAGTCTCGGTGGTGCAGGAATCGCCCAGCCACGCGCGGTGATGCAGCGAGCACCAGAATCGCGAACAAGAGCGTCAGCGCGATGCCGGCAACGAGCAGTGCAACCCATGTGCTCCCCTTCGTGAACATGGCGGGCCACATCACAAAACCAAGGATCACAAAGAGTGGGAGCACGACAAACCCGGTAAGTCGTTCGATAATGACCGAGGCCAAGGCGTGCTCACGCGCTGCGCCGTCCCGGGTGCATCGGCTGACGCGTAGAACGTCGCCCCCGATCGTGGAGGGCAACACATTGCCAACAAAGAGTCCAGCCAGTGAGATGCCAAGGAGACGGCGCACACGTACGTGCACATCAAAAACGGAAAGCACTCGCTGCCAACGCCATGCCGAGAGCCAAATTCCTCCCAACACTGCAACCACACCGCAACCAAACCAGAGGAAATTCGAAACGTGTGGACGTTTTGGGAAGGCCTGCTCGAAATGGATCTTGGTCGCCAGGTACGTCAGCAGTGCTGCGCTTACCGCAATGCGGAGCGCGAGCATCCAACGAACGCGTGCGGACGACGGGGAACCTACGGGCATCCCCGTATGCTAGGGGCGTTGCCTTACACAGCGTGCAGGCGCGCAAAACACCGTGAGTGAGGTCGTGAGATGCAACTGGAAGTGCACCCGAACATTTCGCTGGAGATCATCGATCTCGGTGCGGGTGGGTCGACTCCGTTGTTGCTGGTGCACGGCTTTGGTGGGGCCAAGGAAGATTTTGCCGACCACCTCCAAGCCCTTGGGCAAACGCGCCGGGTGGTGACCCTTGACCTTCGGGGCCACGGCGGAAGTTCCAAACCGGACACGCCCGCGGCGTATTCCTTAGATGTGCTCGCAGCGGATGTTGTTGCGGCGGCCGACGCGTTGGGCTTGGATCGGTTTGATCTTTTGGGTCACTCGATGGGCGGCATGTTGGCCCGGCGTATCGTGTTACAACATGGCGCACGCGTGCGCGGGCTGGTCCTGATGGACACCTGCCCCGGGCCCCTGCCCGGGATCGAGATCGAAATTGCCGACGCTGGCGCAGAACTGGTGCGCACCCACGGCATGGACGAGCTCAAACGCGTTTTGGACGCGCTGGCCGAAGCTGCGAGCGGGCCCTCGCAAGTCCTCTCGGAGCAACGCCCCGGCTATCGCGAGTTCAACGATTGGAAGTTCGCGCAGCTTTCTCCGGTGATGTGGGCGACGTTGCTTCAAGAGATGGTGCGCGAGCCGGACCAGCTACACCTGTTCCCTGGGATAGCGGTGCCGACCATGGTGATGGTCGGGGCCCAAGATGAGGCTTTTGTCGACTCGGCGCATGCTATGACCGCCGCGCTGCCCGACGTTGTGCTCAAGATCATTCCAGATGCAGCGCACGCTCCACAGTTTGAGCAGCCGGAGGCGTGGTTGGCTGCCCTGAACGCGTTTCTCGCTGAGTTGGACGCGCGGTGAGCTGTTGCAGTTGGCATACTCAAGGCTTGGCTCAAGGAAACGAGGTTGCATGATTGATCGCGAGGTGATCGAAGCAACGCTGGCGTTCGCGCTTCGTAACGGTGGCGACTTCGCTGAGGTGTTTGCTGAAGACCGGCGCTCGCATGCTGCGTCGCTCGATGACGGCAAGGTGGAGGAACTCTCAAGCGGACGTCGACGCGGGGCGGGAGTGCGCGTCATTGTGGGGGAAACCACCGGATTTGCGCACACCGCGGATCTCAGCTCTGAAGGACTGCGCGAAGCAGCCGCCGCAGCCGCGGCGGTAGCGCGTGGCGGCGCGCCGGCTCAACCGGTTGCGTTGGCTGATACTCCGGCCCATGCGTCGAGCGCGGTGCGTGTCGCTCCCGAGTCCGTCGATAAGGCACGAAAGGTTGCGCTTCTGCAAGCTGCGGATGCCGCAGCACGGGCAGAGGGTGCAGCGATCCGCCAAGTCGGCGTGAGTTACGGCGAAGGGACGCGCCAGATTCTTGTTGCCAATTCCGATGGATGTTTCGCGACCGACACGCGTACGCGCACGCGATTCGCCGTGCAGTGTGTCGCCGTTGGGGACACGGGAATGCAAACGGCGAGCGAAAGCCCGGGTCGCAGCCTGGGCTTCGAATACTTCGATCAGTTCGATCCCGAAGACATTGCGCGTACGGCGGCCCAGCGTGCGCTCATGCTGCTCACGGCGCGACCGGCGCCCACTGGGCCGATGCCAATCGTGCTCAAACGCGGCGCGGGGGGCGTGATGTTTCATGAAGCGTGCGGCCATGGACTTGAGGCTGACCTCGTGAAAAAGGACGCGTCGGTCTTTGCGGGTCGCGTCGGCACTTCCGTTGCCTCACCGTTGGTCACGCTGATCGACGATGGTGCGATGGTCGACGAATGGGGCACGGCGGCGTTCGATGATGAGGGTACGCCGACCCAGCGCAACGTTTTGATCGAGGAAGGTGTGCTCACCGATTACATGTGGGACTTGGCGCGCGCGCGTAAAGACGGTCGTGCACCAAGCGGTAATGGTCGGCGGGAGACATACCAAGATCTTCCGATGGTACGCATGACCAATACCTACATCACGGCGGGATCCGATGATCCCGAAACGATCATCGAAAACACCGACCGCGGAATCTATTGCGTGCAGCTCGGAGGCGGACAGGTCAATACCGCCACCGGCGACTTTGTGTTCGGGATCACTGAGGCGTACTTGATCGAAAACGGCAAGATCACTGCGCCGATACGTCCAGCGAACCTGATCGGGAACGGTCCGGCCGCATTGCTCGCCGTCGATGCCGTTGGTAATGACTTTGCAACGTGGGCCGGAACGTGTGGCAAAGACGGTCAAGGTGTTTCCGTGTCAGCGGGGCAACCGACGCTGCGGGTAGCGGAGCTCACGGTAGGCGGGACGGCGGTATGAACGACGATCTGTTGGAGTTGGCCCGTCGAGTCGCGGGAGAAGCGCAACCAAACGAACACATCGAGGTGTTGGTGTCGCGCGGGCGCGATACCGATGTGCGCGCGTACCGGGGCGCGGTCGAATCCCTTACCGTCGCCGGAAGCGAAGGCATTGGTGTGCGCGTCATCTCCGAGGGACGCCAAGGGCTTGCGTGGGCCGGAACGCTCGAGGCAACTGCGGTCGCCGAGACGTTGGCGGCGGCGCGCGACAACGCACGGTTTAGCGAACCGGATGAATACGTCGGCTTGGCGACACCGATCGATGTTGCGAGTGCGCCGATACCCGAACTCTCGCTCTGGGACGACACGGTGTTGCGTGAGTCCACCGAGAGCAAAGTCGCGCGTGCGCTCGAACTCGAAGCTGCCACCATTGCACTCGATGCGCGCGTGCGCAACGTGCGTTCGGCGAGCTACACCGACGGGTGGGGTGCCTCGGCGCTCGTGAACTCGCTCGGAGTCGAGGCGGTTTCGGCGAGCACGGGAGCGTCCTGTTCCGTCTCTGCACTTGCGACCGATGGAGATGAGACGCAAACTGCGGGCGGGTTTTCGGTTGCACGCGGATTTGCGGGGGTCGACGTAGCGGAAGCCGCCGCAATGGCGGTCACCCGCGCCACGCGACTCCTCGGTGCTGTATCAATCCCCTCGCGCCGCGTTCTCATCATTTTGGATCCGATGGTGACTCGTTCATTTCTTGCGCTCATCGGCGCGGCGTGTAACGCCGAGTCTGTCCAGCGCGGGCGCTCCATGTTCGGGGAGCGGATGGGGGAATCGATCGGGTCGGAATCGGTCACGTTGATTGAAGATCCCACGATCCAAGATGCATACGGAGCCAGCACTCATGACGGCGAAGGTATTCCGACGCGCCGTATCACGCTGATCGATCGCGGGGTGCTGCGGTCATGGCTCCACAACACCTACACCGCACGTAAAGGTGGTACGACAACGACTGCGTCCGCAGTGCGCGGTTTGGGGAGTGCGCCTGGCGTGGGTGCCCGGGCATTGTTCCTCGCTCCGGGACCCGACGACCCGGATGCAATTTTGGCGAGTGTTCCCGAAGCGCTCTACGTACAATCGGTGAGCGGATTGCACTCCGGAACCAACACGGCGAGTGGCGATTTTTCCGTTGGCGCCGACGGACTGATGGTGCGTGGTGGCGCGTTTGCCGAACCGGTTCGCGAGGTGACCGTCGCGTCGACATTGCCGCGCATGCTCCTTGATATCACTGCCGTGGGATCCGACCTCACGTGGCTTCCCGGCGGTGGTGCCGGGCAAACGGTGCTCATCGGCGAGATGTCGTTGGCGGGACGCGACGCGTGACCACCGAAGGCGGTGTGCCAACCTCGTCGTTGAGTAACGAGGTGCATCCTGACCTTCTTCGCCCTCGGGTCCCCGGCCGGGTGCGGGTGGATTGCCACACGCACACCTGTTACTCCGGCGATGCCGTCACCACAATTGAAGAATTCGCTGCACAACTCGAAAGCCTCGCACTTGATGTGGTGTGTGTCACCGATCATCACAGTGTGCGCGGAGCGTACGAACTACGCGCGTTGGGTTTGTCGACAAGGATCGTCATTGGCGAGGAAATTCGTTCCCGAGAAGGCGAAATTATTGGGCTTTTCTTGCACGAGCGCATCTCTCCGGGAATGTCGCTTGCAGATACGGTGCAAGCAATTCGTGAGCAAGGTGGGGTGACGTACGTCCCGCACCCATTTGACCCAGCGCGTCGGCCGTTGCGGACGGACGCGCTATACGCCGCATGTGCCAACGGCTGGATTGATGTCATCGAAGTCTTTAACGCCAAGACCGCAGACCCAAATGACAATTCCCGAGCGCGCGATTGTGCAGACACATTCGGAGTGGGAATGGGTGCAGGGTCCGATGCGCACGACCGTCGGGCGATCGGTGCGGCCTATGTGGAGCTCAGCGACTTCGACGATCCGCAGTCGTTTCTTGACGCATTCGTTTCTGCGGAGACGTTTGGTCAGCATTTCGATCCGCCGCGGGAGTGGACGCCGCGAGTGATCCCGAAGAACCTGCGGCCGAGCTCTTAGAGCCAGCCGCCCAGCACGAGCGCGATGACGAGACCGCCGACGACGACGCGATAGATCACGAACGGTAAGTACGAATGGGTGCGGACAAAGCGGAGCAAACCCCAAATGACAAGCAGGCCGCTGATAGCCGCCGCAACGGTCCCCCAGAGAAACGCGCCTTGGAATCCCGCCGGGATTCCACCGTTGGAAAACAGCTTGACGCCTTTGAACAGCACGGCGCCCGCAGTGATGGGAAACAACATCAGAAACGAAATACGAGTTGCGGCTTCGCGGCTATAGCGCGCGGTGCGTCCGCCGGTGATTGTGATCCCTGAGCGTGAAACGCCGGGCTGTAATGCGAGGATCTGTGCCGACCCGATGAGGATCGCGTCGCGCAGATTGAACGATGCAAATGTTCGAGTGCCATGTAAGCGGTCGGCACCCCACAAGATGAGCCCGAACACAATCGAGACGATTCCGATGAGCAACGGTTTGCCGAGATGTTCTTCGATGGTCTTTTCGAGGACTGCGCCCACGATCGCCGCGGGAACCGCGGAAACGAGGAGAAGCCAGCCGATGCGGCCGTCGCCGCGCCGCGCTTCGGGTGACCACAACGCTCGCACCCCTTGTACTGCATAGCGCGCCAGGTCTTTACCGAAATACACCACAACAGCAATCAGCGTCCCGAGGTGGAGTGCCACATCGAAGGTCTTGTTGAGCGACGGATTGCTGGTCAGTTCGGTCCAGCCAAACAATTGTGGGATAACCGTGAGATGGCCGCTCGAGGAGATCGGGAGGAACTCGGTCAGGCCTTGGACAATCCCGAGAATGATGGCATGCAGAACGGACATTCCCATGACACTACGCCGATAGACGGAATCTCAACCATCACCGGCCGTAGCGTCGGCGAGTGTGGACGGCGGCGAGGGTTACTCCGAAGTTTTCGGCGTGGACTTGCTGTCGCTCGTACTCGTGTTCGATGTGCTTTTCGAGTCAGTCGAGGAACTCGACGACGATCCGCTCTTAGAGCTCGAGTCACCGGATCCACTGCTGGAGCGACGTGAGGGATTATCGGTCCGGTAAAAGCCGGACCCTTTAAAGCTGATACCAACCGACCCGAAGACCTTGGTGAGTTTCCCGCCGCAATCGGCGTGCACGGTGAGCGGTGCATCGGTGATCGGTTGATTCACCTCGAACCGTTCGCCACATTTTTCGCAGGCGTATTCGTAGGTGGGCATGGCTCCTCGCTGACGTACTCGTAATTCTCCCGGGAGGTCGACCCGGTACGCAGAGGCTAGCGAAGCGAGTCACCGCAGTGCGGCGTCGAACATGACGTATCGTTGTTACTACCCGTATTTGGAGCGAGCGTGTCGATCTGGTTTTGGTGTGCGATTCCCGTGGCATACATGCTCGGAACACTCCCGAGTGCATCGATGGTTGCCCGCGCCAAAGGTCGGGACATCTATAGCGAGGGCTCCGGAAACCCGGGTGCGTCGAACGTTGCTCGCCTGCTCGGCTGGAAATACGGCGCCATGGTGTTTTTCTTGGACTTTGCCAAGGGCGCGATCACAGCCGGTGTAGGCCTGTTTTTCTTTGGGCGTCCTGGCGGTTGGGCACTCGGGATTGCGGCAATGGTCGGGCACATTGCTCCCGTGACTCGGCGATTCAAGGGGGGCAAAGGAGTTGCGACGGGCGCCGGTGCCATGGTGGTGCTGTTCCCGATCGTTGTTGCCATTTTGGCCGCAGTGTGGTTGCTGCTGGCCAAGGGGATAAAGAAGGCATCCCTGGCGTCCATTGTGGTGGCTGCCGCGTTTCCGGCGCTCGCACTGGCTTTCGGTTGTGGGTGGATCGAGTTCGGGGTGCTGTGCGTACTGGCAATGTTGGTTATTGGTCGCCATGCCAAGAACCTCGTGCGGTTGATGCGGGGCGAAGAGCTCTCGCTGCAATCGAGCGAACCGGGAAACAACTAGCTCTTGCATACCGTCGTGCGTAGATAGTTGCGCACGTGGGTAGCGATGCTGCCATGCGTACTGCAGTGATACCGGCGGCCGGGCTAGGGACGCGTTCACTTCCGTTCACCAAGAGTGTTCCCAAAGAACTCTTACCGGTTCTGAACAAACCGGCGCTGCAATACATCGTCGAAGAAGCGGTCGCTGCCGGTATTGAACGGATTGTTGTGGTGATCAGTCCGCGCAAGCAGCTCATCGCTTCACACTTTTCCTGTGATCATGCGCTGATTGCTGATCTCGAGCGCGCGGGGAAACATAACCTTGCGCGAAGCCTTCGCCGGATTCCGGATCTCGTGGAAATGGAGTTCGTAGAGCAACCACAGCCGCGTGGACTTGGCGATGCGGTGTTGTGCGCAGCCCGGCAGATCAGGGATGAATCCTTCGCAGTGCTGCTAGGTGATGATCTCCTCCTCGATGACGGTGCGCTGCTGCGTCGAATGTTGATGACGCATGCCGCTTCGAATGGTGTGGTCTTGGCCCTACGCGAGGTGGCCCAAGAAGAGATTTCCCAATATGGATGTGCTGCGGTGTCGGGATCGTGGCCAGCACGCGTCCATGCGCTCGTAGAGAAACCGGATCCCGAAGTCGCGCCATCATCGTTCGCGATTTTTGGTCGCTACGTCATTACTCCCGATGTCGTTGCGGCGCTCGAACAAACCGCGCCCGGTCGCAACGGTGAGATTCAGCTCACCGATGCACTTGCGCGGGTAGCCAACGACACTGCGGTATACGCGCACCTGTGCGGCACCGACTATTACGATCTCGGCACGCGCCTTGGCGCGCTACGGGCCAATATCGACGTGGCGCTTGCGGATCCGGACCTTGGCGAGTCGGTGGCTCGCTATTTGGCCGAGCGAGCCGGTCTGGTGGTCGCATCGGCGTTGACCGCTGGGCACTAGCCTGACCGAAGATCAAAAGGACATGTATGAGCCGCTTGCTTCGAATTTCTGTGGTCGCTTCGGCCTGCTTGCTTGGGCCGGCGCTGTTCGGATGTTCGGCTGCTCGTGACGTGGTCGACGGCGCGCTCAGTGCCGCGATGCGGACTGCGGCTTCCCAGGCGCTAAAGCAGGCAGCCGAACAAAAGGGCTACCCGCTGCAGGGGGACCCCAAATGTTCGGGTTCGGTGCAGACGGCAACGAAGTCGGCAGCGCTCGATTGCACCGCCACCTCCGAGTCTGGTCTCCCGGTAAACGCTGACGTCAAGATCTCCAATGCCGGTGCGGCCAACTGCACCGGCACCATGACCATCCGGATCGGGAACGAAAAGCCCTTCGCCCAAGATTTTCGCAACTGTGGCGCCTAATTGGGCGGCGCGGGCGGCCTAGACTCTCGCCGTATGGCGCCTGAGTTCACGCATCTTGATCCCCTCGGCCGAGTCCGGATGGTTGACGCCGGCAATAAAGAGGCGACCCATCGCCGGGCCGTGGCGCGATGTCGCGTGTTCATGATGGCCGAGACGGCGAATCAGATTGCTGCCGGGCAGATCACCAAAGGTGATGTGCTCGCAGTGGCGCGGGTCGCGGGGATCCAAGCAGCTAAGCAGGCCTCTCATCTGCTTCCTCTTTCCCGCCCACTCCTAGTTGGCGGGGTTTACGTGAACTTCCGCATCGAGGACAGCTACGTCGAAGTCGAGGCGCAGGTCGACACAATCGACCGGACTGGCGTCGAGATGGAAGCGCTCACTGCCACAGCAATTGCAGCCCTGACGGTCTACGACATGTGTAAGTCGACCGATCGCACGATGACGATCGGTGAGCTTGCCCTCTGGGAAAAGACCGGGGGCTCAAAGGGCGTCTGGCGGCGCTCGCTGCTTGACGACGATCTCGGCTTGTAGCTGCGCGCAGCCCGCTACCCCAGTTCCACTGGGGGTTGTCTTGGAATTTCCAGATATTGCTAGCCCTACATGGCGCCGCCACGGCGTAGCTGGTTAGCCTCTCCTGGTTCGGAAATCCACCGAACTGGCGGGGTACCTCGTCTAACGTCAGCGAACGAAGGCGGTCGAGAGGGTTTGACCATCACAGTTCTCCTGATCCTTGCAGCAATGTGGGCGGCCGTTCTCGTTCCGCCGATTCTGCGCGCGCGCACCGCATCCCGTCCGACCGACACCATCGGAACCTTTCGTCACAGCCTCTCGGCGCTGGGTTCGCGTACCGGACGTCACGTCCGCCAGCAGCAGTCGGCACGCGGTCCGATCGACACCCTCGCTCGTTTGCGCCCGGCAACCCCGGGTCAGTCCGCTGCCGAGGTTGCCCCCGAACCGATGATGTCGCCGATGCAACGCCGTCGCCGAGACATCGTCGTCGGCCTGGCGGGCGCGACCGGGGTGACGTTCCAGCTCGCCTTGGCATTGGGTTCTGGCGTTGCGTGGATGCTTTGGTTTTTGTGCACCTCCGGGCTGGGTACGTACATCTACTTACTGTTGCGCATGAAGCAGGCTCGCCTGGGCCGCGAGCGCAATGTGCACTACCTCGATGCTCATCGCCGCCCGCAACCCGCGTCATCGTTGCTTGCGTTGGCTCGGCGCGCGAGTTCGTAGCGTTGGCGAACGATTTCGACGCCGTCGCAGAGGGCGCTCGTCGGGTGCTCGAAGCGAAGCATCAGGCTCGCGAAGTAGTCATTGCTGCATCTCGTCGCACGATCCAATCGTCGGCTGCATCGATCCGTGCCACCCATCGGGGTGAGTTCAGCGACGCACAGTCCGCAATCGACGCGGCGCGCCGCGGGCTTGATGAAGCGCACGGTGCGGTCCAGACCTATCCGGACGTCGCAACAAGCGGCCCGCTCATGGATGCACGCAAGGAGTACGTCGAAGCAGTACTCACCCTTGCATTCGTGACGAATGCACCTCTGGTCGGCCCGGAACAACTTGGCGTCGGACCAGCCGAGTACCTCAATGGCATGGCCGAGGCCGCAAGTGAGTTGCGGCGACAGGTGTTGGATCGACTGCGGGCGGGGGATACCGAACCGGCAGAACGTTTGTTGACCACGATGGACGAGGTGTACTCCGTATTGGTCACGATTGATTATCCCGATGCGTTGACCCTGGGATTACGTCGGACCACTGATGCATTGCGCGCCGTCCTCGAGCGCACGCGAGGTGATCTCACGACGACCATCGTTGCCACACGCCTCCAAGAAGCCATTGCCGGCCACGGCGAATGAGCCTCGACACCTGATCGGAGTGCGCTGCTATTGTGCGGCCTCTTCGGGGGTGTAGCTCAGCCCGGTAGAGCGCTACGTTCGCAACGTAGAAGTCGTGGGTTCAAGTCCCATCACCTCCACCCTTTCACGGTGTGGTTTCCGGTCGTTTGAACATTGGTCACGCGAAGGTAACCCGCCGTCAATTGCACCACTCGCGACAGCCGACGTGCGACAGTGCCGCCATGACGACTGCGCAACACGTACATACGATCCCCATCCTTGAGCGCCTATTTCCGGAAACCGGACAGGCGGGCAGCCGCGTTCCGCAACCAAAAGTGCAACACCTCGAACTCATTGGGATTGCGGATGATCATGCGGTGCTGACGTTTCGAACGCAGCGTTTTGACTGCGCCGAAGTGCAGGTGATCAACAAGACGAATGGTCGAGCGTTTCGCTCGCAGCAGTCGTATGGGCGAACAAGCGAAATTGACCCACAGCATCAGTATCACTTTGTTCGCGTCGACGACCTTGAACCGCAGACGGAATATGTTGTCCGTGTCCTTGCGCCCGGGGGAATGCAGCACCTCGCAGCCTGCAAGTTGCGGACACTCGCTCGCGTCTCCGGCACAGTTGTTGCACGCATAGCGACAGTGAACGATCTGCATTTTGGTGAACCTGAGACCGGTCGGTTGCGCGAAATCGAACGCATTCCCCTGGTAGTTCGGATTCCCGGACTGCGCAAGATTGTTACGCCAATTCGTCATCCTGACGGGCACAGCTCGTACCCGGCGATGATGAACGCGGGTGCGGTGAGTGACATTGCGCAGTGGCAGCCCGATCTCGTGGTCGCCAAAGGAGATCTCACGCATTCTGGGAGACCGGAACACCTCGATGCCTTCCGTTCTACCTATGCCCCGTTCGAAAATCGCCTTCTTGCATTTCGCGGAAATCACGATGCCGCTGCGGAAAAGATATTGCCGGGGCGTGATCTCACTGTTGCGTTGCCCGGAGTGACTGTCGCAGTCGTCGATACCGTTGATCCGGGACACACGCGCGGGCGTATTCGGGAACACCAAATTGAATGGTTACGATCCGTTGCTGCTGCGGCAACAACACCGGTGCTTGTGTTTGGCCATCACAACCTATTCACTCGCCGGGCCGGGGTTGGACCGCACGGTTCATTCTTTTACGGGGTAAACCCAGAAGACACGTACCGTATGTTGCGAGTGCTCGACGAATGTCCGGCAATTGCGGGGTATTTTTCCGGCCACTCGCATCGCAATCGGGTGACCTTTGGTCCCCGGGGAGTGCCGATTGTCGAGACGGCTTCGGTGAAGGAGTTTCCGGCAACCTGGGCCGCGTACACCGTACGCGAGGGCGGCTTGATGCAGACGCAGTACCCGATCAGTAGCCCTGATGCACTCGCGTGGAGTGCAATGACGCGCTCGATGTATGCCGGCTTGGCGCCACGCTTCGCGCGCGGCCGCGCAACAGATCGCGCGCTGGCAATACCGTTTACCCCGCTACGCGACATTCGGGAAGCGGGTTCGGGACCTTCGTCATGACTAGGGGTTTTCCACTTCCCAACGCTGTAGACCGTCGGTAAGGTGCGCCCGCGGGCAGTCGGGCAGGCGACGGTCGCGCACTCACTGGCCTGTTGTTGGGGGAGCCGTGGAAGACGTGATTACCGTTGCCGTAGGCACGGATCGGGAAAGTGCGCGTATCGACGTGGCGGGGGAGGTGGACGCCTCGACTTCGCCAAAGCTGGCCGAAGCGATTGACATTGCGCTGAGCGGATCGGCCCGCCGGCTCGAAATCAATGCGGCGGAGGTCACCTTCATTGACTCTGCTGGTTTGCGAGTGTTGGTCGCAGCGCAGCGTGCGGCCGAGGAATCGGGTCGGCGCGTCGTGGTGACGAACCCCTCGGAATCCATCCGTCGGTTGCTCGATATCACGGGCCTGAGCGCGTACCTTCTCGCATGATGACGGCAACCCCTGGGGTGGTGACCCTCACGATTCCTGCTGCGCCTGAGCACGTGCGCTTGGCGCGACTTTTGGCCGGCGGTGTTGCTGCGCAATGCGGACTGGATATCGATGCCGTCGAAGATGTGCGTATCGCAATTGACGAATGCTGTCATGCGCTGATTGGTGGTCGTCCGGATCGCGGCACAATCACGCTTTCGTGCAGTGCAGCAAACGATGTCGTCCGGGTCGAAGGCTGGGGCGACGAAACCCTCTCCGAAGACGGATTGCCGCCGCTCGAGGCGTTGTCCGAGGCGATTTTGCACTCGGTGACGGACACTGTCGAGTTTCTTGTACGTAACGGCCACATTGGTTTCGTGATGACGAAGCGAGGTACTCGTGGCTGAGCGTGACGCTCGGGGGCGTATCGACGGCGTTCCCGAAATCGAATTGTTCCGCAAGTTTCGTGCTACCAGCGATCGGCAACTCCGGAATGTCTTGATCGAGGCGCATCGCCCGCTTGCCATACACCTTGCCCGCCGGTTCTCAAGTCGCACGGAGCCGCTCGACGATCTCGTGCAGGTGGCGCAACTCGGACTACTCAAAGCGGTTACGCGTTTCGACCCGGATCGGGGCGTTGCGTTTTCCAGCTTCGCCACGCCGACCATTTTGGGTGAGCTTAAACGGCATTTTCGAGATGCGACATGGGCCGTACGGGTATCGCGACGTGCACAAGAAATGTTGCTAGAGGTCAACGCCGCAACCAGCGAACTCTCGCAGCGGCTTGGGCGCTCGCCTTCTGTTGCGGAGATCGCGCAGTCGATTTCGGTCACCGAAGCGGAGGTCCTCGATGCGCTCGAGGCGGGTGCGGCGTACCGTACGGCGCCGATGGCAACGCCGGGAGAGAGCGATCCGGACGAAATTGATCTGCGCATGCCGCCCGGCGAGCAGGACGTGGAGCTCGAGTTGGCTGACGATCGCAATCTCGTGCGCTCGTTATTGGAAACGTTGCCACCACGCGAGCGGCAAATTGTGTTCCTTCGCTTTTTCGAGGAACGCACGCAGACCGAGATCGCCGACGAGATCGGCATCAGTCAGATGCACGTGTCGCGACTGCTGCGTCAGAGTTTCCGCACGATGCAACGTGAGCTTGCTGCGCGAACGAGTCGTGCCGACAAGTTGGCCACCGTGGACTTCGCTACCGTGATGGAGTTGGCCGGACTGGCCAACAGTGCCTAGAGGGTCTCGTCAAGCGCGTCGATCACGAAGTCAATGGCTTGGGTGAGGCGTTGTACGTCCGAAGGCTCGATTGCCGGGAAGCATGCGATGCGGAGTTGGTTACGACCTAACTTGCGATAGGGCTCGGTGTCCACAAGGCCGTTGGCGCGCAAGCTCGCCGCAACGCGCGTGGCGTCAACGGTGTCATCGAAGTCAATCGTCACCGTGACCGGACTCCGATCTGCGACATTTGCAACAAATGGTTGGGCGTGGTCGTGAGCCTCTGCCCATGCATACAGCGTTGCGGAAGAAGTGGCTGATCGTTGTGTGGCCCACGGGAGTCCGCCATTCGCCAGCATCCATTCAATCTGATCCGCAAGTAGGAAAATCGTCGCAAGCGCAGGAGTGTTGTAGGTCTGATCCGCCAGTGAGTTTTCGATTGCGATTGCAAGATCAAGGGTGGGTGGTATCCAACGCCCATTGGTGCGAATTGCCGCAACCCGCTCGAGCGCAGCGGGAGAACACAACGCGATCCAAAGGCCGCCATCACTCCCAAAGCATTTCTGCGGAGCGAAGTAGTACACGTCGAACTCGCGCGCATCAACAAACATCCCGCCGGCGGCCGAGGTTGCGTCAACGCACACGAGCCCCGCGGCGTTCTCAGGTCGCGCTACGGGCATTGCGACACCCGTGGAGGTCTCGTTGTGCGGGAATGCGTAGAGGTCCACGGTGTCGCGGGTGATCGGAGTACTGCGCATGCCCGGTTCCGCCGAAAGTACCTCGGGCGCGTCGAGAAATGGGGCTGCAGAAACTGAAGCTGCGAACTTGGCGGAAAACTCGCCGAAGACGCAATGTTGACTGCGCGCAGAGATCAGACTGAACGCAGCCGCATCCCAAAAAGCGGTGGAGCCACCGTTGCCAAGAATGACCTCGTAACCCTCAGGAAGCGCAAAGAGCTCGCGCAATCCGGAACGTACCCGTCCCACTACTGAGCGAACGGTTGTCTGGCGATGGCTGGTACCGAGAAGCGACGGTGCTATTTCGGCGAGGTGCTGTATTGCTTGCGGGCGAATTTTTGAGGGGCCCGAGCCGAATCGCCCATCCGTTGGGAGCAGCTCGGCGGGGATGCGAATCGTTACGTCGTTCACTGGGCCTCCTTGGTTGCAGGATGAGCCTAGGGCGCGCGCCGCACTGCGATGCGCCGCGTGTGGGTTAGCGACCGGCGGGTTGTGCCGGTGTTGCCGGAGTGCTGGATGGCGGCGGCGGTGTTGCATTGCGGCCCGAGGTGAGGTCCCACATCGTGGCCAGTGCGCGCAGCTGGGCATCGGCGATGAGATCGCCGCCGGCGCGGGTGAAGTGGATTCCATCGGGTGCGCGAACCCGTTGGATCGCTCCTGTGATCTCAAGGTCGTCGGCGTACGCGCCGTTGGCGTCGGCGAGCAGTGGCCATGTGTCCACAAAGACGGCGTTTCCGGGACGTTTGGCCGCTTCCTCTCGATAAATGGTGTTGAGGATCGCGTAGCGTGCCGCGCGCTCATCGTTGCGAACAATGGGGATGCCGGTCCAGATGACCTTACGACCCTCTCCGATGATCTGGTCCATCATCGCGCTGACGCGACGGCGGTATTCCTGTTGCCAAGCATCGGAGCCAAACGGGCCAACCGATTTTCCGCCGGGCCCGCCGACAAGATACTGATCGTCGTTCGCTCCGAACGTAAGGACAACCACCTGCGCGTTGGTGCGAGCTGTTTCGGATTTGACGTGCACGAACCAGTTAAAGACATCGGGGCGGGCAAGCCCGGTTGAAACGCGACCGTCAACCCCACGGATTTCGGTGACGGCACCGTCGGCGCGGCGCAGGATTGATTGTCCGGGGGTTAC
>JBMOIW010000026.1:0-22621 GCA_049317145.1 Acidimicrobiia bacterium | reverse complement strand
GGCGGCCTGCGATCGGGCACGTGGCGAGTGCTGCCGACCAGGCGTGGCAGGCCTACGATGCCGCGCAAGTGATCGCCCCGGATACCCCGGCGCGCTAAACCGCCGGGGCCGAGCAGTCAGCGCTTGGGGATTTCGCGACTTCGCTTTAGTTCCCGGGACCAAAGGTCGATGCGAAGTGAGAACCCCACTCGACTGAATTGGACAAAATGCGCAAAACTGTCGCTCCTCCTGCATCGGCAGTCGATTCCACCATGGTGCCTGTAACTACTTCCCCCAATCTCAGCCTCGTTGAAGCCAGCGCGCTGGCTGCGGTCCTGGGTCGCCCCGGACAGGTACGAGGTATGCGCAACCACCCGGCGACTGCGCCGTGGCTCGACGCCTACTTCGACGGCGACGTCGTCGGCGTGATCGACGTACTTGTTGCGCGACTCGACGAAGCGTCGGATCGTGGAGCCACGATCGTGGGGGCGATGGAGTTTTCTGACGACGACCATATGCTGATGGACGCCGCGCTCACACGCGCCCGCAAGTCAGAACTCTCCGAAACAACATTTCTTGCGAACTACACCGTGGACCGAATGCGCGCCGCGCATTTGCAGATGGGGCTCAAGCGTGACCACGCCGCAACCCAAGCGATGGCGACAGCAATTTCGCCGGAAGCTCGAACGCAAGCCGGGCAACTCTTGACGACGGCGCGAGTGTTGCGGCGTGATCGTGGACCGCAGTACCAAGGCGTGCGGGCGTTGGTGATGGCGCCGGAACTGAACTTGTACTCCGACGTGATCAATGTGGCGCATGGGCGTACAGCGTTCAGTGTGGTGGGAGCAAACGCAGATCAGGCTCGGCGGATGTATGCCGACGATCTTCGGCGCGCCACGGAACGAGCGAACATTCGCACGGTCGAACAAGCGAGCACCCTTGGCCGGTAGTGCAGGCCACCCACAAATGATCTGCATGCGCCCGCGCCCAACAAATCCAATCTGACCGATAACCTTCTCGAAGAAAAGGTGAAACACCAATGGCGAGCACTTCCCCCGACGTGATGATTGCCCCCCAGCTCAGCGAACTCGAAGCGCAAGTACTGGTGCGGATTCTCGGAACGCCAAACGGCGCGACCGGCTTTCGAAATAGCGGTGCGTACATCAGCGCATGTAGCCACCAGCTCCAGCGCAATGGCATGGGGACGGATGCGATCGGGGCGGTTGACCAGCTGGTGGAGCGGCTTGCATTTGCAACTGCCCAAAGTGGATCGGCAGTTCGGGCGCTGCAATTCTCCCGCCTTGAATGCGCGCTGGTCGACGAGGCCTTGCGGTACGCGTACAGCTCCACGAAGAACCCGTCGCTCTTTTACGCCGAGTACGGGATGGACCGAAACCGCGCGTGGATATTGCGGTCAGCGCTGCGCGCGGAATCGACCCTCGAGCGTTCCCTGGCAAGCGCCGAGCAGCCGTTCGATGCCGTCGTTGTCGATGCGCTGCGCGCCGTTTCCCATGACGTGAGGGTAGCGCGCGGTGCGCAGTTTCG
Source organism: Acidimicrobiia bacterium (assembly GCA_049317145.1). GTDB lineage: Bacteria > Actinomycetota > Acidimicrobiia > IMCC26256 > JBMOIW01 > JBMOIW01. The sequence goes on along the minus strand of JBMOIW010000026.1, from coordinate 21,097 downwards.
AAGCACGGGCTCGGTGAGCTTGGCCCCGGAATTGTTGGCCCTGCACGATGCCATCAACGTGGTGCAACAACGCGAGGCGTTCAGCTCGTTTCAAGCCAACCCCGACGCGTTTCGCCGAGCGTTCGCAAACGACACGGCGCGCGTGTTGGAGCGTTCCGCCCTGCGATAAGGGTGTGCGCCCCGGCGCGCCAGCAAATCGATCCGCACGCGATGAGGCCCCAGCAACTGCCGGGGCCTCATCGCGTGCATGGGACAGCGCCGTTAGCGCTGATCGATCGGTACGTAGGGCCGCTCGGTGTAGCCGGTGTAAATCTGGCGGGGCCGTCCGATCTTGGTCTTGGAGCTGTTCATCATTTCGACCCAGTGCGCGATCCAACCCGGGAGACGTCCGAGTGCAAACAGCACCGGGAACATTTCGGTGGGGAAACCCATCGCTCGGTAAATCAACCCCGAATAAAAGTCGACGTTGGGGTACAGCTTCTTTTCGATGAAGAAGTCATCTTTGAGCGCGACCTCTTCGAGCTGCATTGCAATGTCGAGGAGATCATCTTTGCGGTGAAGCTCGGCAATGACGTTGTCGGCAGTCTCTTTGATGATGCGAGCCCGGGGGTCGTAGTTCTTGTACACGCGGTGTCCAAAGCCGGAAAGCCGGAACGGGTTGTTGGGGTCCTTGGCCATCTTGACGTACTTGTCGACGTCGCCACCATCGGCTCGAATTTGCAACAGCATTTCGACGACCGCTTGGTTGGCACCACCGTGGAGTGGGCCCCAAAGTGCGTTAATGCCAGCCGCAATCGAGGCAAAAAGATTGGCTTCAGAAGATCCCACCATGCGCACCGTTGAGGTGGAGCAGTTCTGTTCGTGATCGGCGTGCAAGATGAAGAGTTGTTTGAGGGCACGCACGACGGTCTCGGAGACCTCGTAGGGCTCCGAGGGAACTGCGAACATCATCATCAAGAAGTTCTCGACAAGGTCCAGGGAGTTGTTCGGGTACAGAAACGGTTGGCCGATGGACTTTTTGTAGGAGTAGGCCGCAATCGTGGGCAGCTTTGCCATCAGGCGCACAATGGAGAGCTGCACCTGCTCGGGATCGTGCGGATCGTTGCTTCCTTGGTAGAAGGTCGACAGCGCACTGACCACCGACGACAAGATCGCCATCGGGTGGGCATCTTTGGGGAATCCGTCGAAGAAACGTTTTGCATCCTCGTGCAGCAATGTGTGCTTGCGGATTTGTTTGCGGAAGTCGTCGATCTGTACGCGTGTTGGGAGTTCGCCGTAGATGAGCAGCCATGACGTTTCGAGAAACGAACCGTGTTCGGCGAGCTGCTCAATCGGAATACCGCGATAGCGCAAGATGCCTGCCTCACCGTCGAGAAACGTGATTGACGACTCGGTGGCGCCAGTATTCATGTAGCCGTAGTCGAGGGTGATGAGTCCGGTTTCGGCGCGCAGCTTGGCAATATCGATTGCGAGTTCGTCTTCGGTACCGCGCACTACCGGGAGTTTGACCTCGTTGTTGCCGTGGCGAAGGACTGCGGGTTCGTCACTCATGTTGCCTCCGTGTCGCCGGCGCGTTGCCGGTTGTACGACCAATGTTGCCCAGATCCTCGCAGCTTTATCGGCCACTTGGGTGCATCGGCCGAGACCTGCGCAACAAGCTGGACTTCCCCTAGCCTCGCCCGTTATGTCCCATTGCGCACAAGCCGAATGTTGGTCGATGTCGGGAACGCGCGGTGCTCATGGTGCGTGAAGACCTCGAGCGGACGATTGCGTTGGCCGACGTCGACGCGTGCGTCCGCGCCGTCGAAGGCATCGTGGCCGACCGGGATTGGGAGTGCTTGTTGTGGTTCGCGGATCGATGTCGCGCCGCGTGCGACCGCGGATTTCAGTTATGGCCCGCCGCGGAATACGCGCGCTATCGCGCGGCGCTTGATGCCCCACCCGACGTTGCGGGACAGGTATTGATCGATACCCCGGTAGCGTTTGGCCTCGGGCCACTGGCCGAGGTTGCCGCGTCGACGCACACCTGGAGCGAACTCGCCCCGTTTGTGCCGCCGGGCCCGGTTGCGGTGCTCACGATGTACGAACGGGTTGCTCGTGGCGAACACTGTTGGGAGCAAGGTTTCGGACCAATCGATGAGTCATCGCTTGGACCCATCGTGATGGAGACACCGCCGTGGTGTTCTGCGTGGGAACCGGCATACCCCGAAGCGCACTACTTCGCAGATCGCGTGGACGCGCCCGCACCGGCACGCCCGAACCCTTCGCAATTCGTTGCGCTGCCGTCGCGCACGGCAGTCGCGCTGGAGCGCTGCGAGGCCGTCGAAGAACTCTTCGAGGTGTCGGATGCCCTCGCCGAAGTGGCGCGTGCGTGGCGGGCAGAACCCGAGGTTGTTGTGCGAGTTGTTGCCGTGGATGGAACGCTCGAAGATGCAGTCGGCGTGTGCGGGAGTGATCTTCCCGGTGGCGTGCGTTTCGCTCGCATCTCTGGTGCGGAGGGAGTCGCGCATCTGGCGTGGGCGGCCGCGAGCGGTGGACCGATGGGCCGACGTCGAGGAATGGCGATCGGTCGAGAGCAGGCGTGGCATGTCGCGGCCCTTGCTGCGGGCGGCGATCCGCGTCATGGGCTCGAACCCGAGGATGTCGAGCGGGCGGTCACCGAATTGGTCTGGGCCTGGTGGGATCGCGGTGCGCCGCGTCCCGAATGGTCGATGGGTCTCGCAATTGCGGATCTCCACGATGGTTGCGCATGGGCACTCGAGGTGCGCTGAGGTCAGGCTCGGTGCGGGGTTTGGGGGGAGTCGAGTAGTTTGTGGCCCCTGTGAGCGCCCCCGACCCCGTTACCGTTGGTGACCGCACCAACCCCCTCGCCCTTGCGAATCACACCAACCCCGTTGGTGACCGCAGCAATCTTGCTGAATTTGTTGACCGTAACTGCCTCGTCACCGGCGGGCTGGGCTTCGTCGGATCCAACGTTGCGGTTCGCCTGGCGCAAGCTGGGGCCCGGGTGACCGTGATCGATGCGCTCATTCCGCGACATGGCGGCAGCCACGCCAACCTGCGTGACCATGGGCTTGCCGATGGGACCATCGACGTGGTGGTCGCCGACATTGCCGACGTGGCTGCGACGTCCTCAGTGGTGAGTACCGCGGAGTTCATTTTCAATTGCGCCGGACAGGTAAGCCATGTCGACTCGATGGAAGACCCGCTGGGCGACCTGGCCATCAACAGCGCGAGCCAGCTCCAATTTCTTGAGACCATCCGACGGGTGAACCCGGGCGCGGTTGTGGTGTACGCGTCGACGCGTCAGATCTACGGAAAACCGCGATATCTGCCCGTCGACGAAGAACACCCGATCGTGCCCGTCGATGTCAATGGGGTGAACAAATTTTCGGGCGAGCAGTTTCATGTGCTGTATGCGAAGACCTATGACCTTCGCGCCTGCGCGTTACGACTCACCAACATTTATGGTCCGCGCCAACGGTTACTCGGCGATCACCACGGCGTGTTGCCGGTCTTTATTCGCAAAGCATTGCAGGGTCAGACAATCCAGCTCTTCGGTGATGGCTTGCAAGCACGCGACGTATTACACGTTGATGACGTTGTCGATGCGTTTGCGCGCGCGGCGCTTGCTCCCGAGATGGCGGGCGAAGTCTTCAATATTGGGAGTCCGGAGAAACTCACGTTGCGTTCGATCGCCGAGACCATCGTTGCCGCGTCGGGTACCAAAGCGCGGGTGGAACTCGAACCGTGGCCTCATGATCGCCTCAAGATCGACATTGGTTCGTATGCAACGGATTGCTCCAAGGCCAAGCGCATGCTCGGGTGGGATGCCGCGACCTCTTTCACGGAAGGAATCGCGGAAACAATGGAGTACTTTCGCGAGCGCATGGTGGAGTACTTGTGAGCCCGAACACCGAAACCACGACTGTGCCGTTCCTCGACATGGCGCGCCGCACGCGCCGGTTTGCCGCCGCCGGTCACGCCGCAATCGATCGCATCACCGACCGGGGTGTTGTCCTCCTCGGCCCCGAAACGGAAGCGTTCGAAACCGCGTTGGCGCACTACACCGGCTACAAACACGCGATTGCCATTGCATCAGCAACGGAGGCACTGCGCCTCACGATGAGTGCCATGCACATCGGCCCCGGTGACGAAGTCATTGTTCCGGCGTTTACTGCCGTGCCCACCGCCGCCGCAGTTTGTGCCTCCGGTGCGACCCCGGTATTCGTCGATGTAGATCCCGAAACCGCCACGATGAATATTTCCGCGGCGGCCGCGCGGGTGACGGAACGCACGCGTGCAGTTATTCCGGTGCACCTCTACGGTCGCCCGTCGGAAATCCCGGACCTCGGGGTGCCGGTCATCGAGGACGCAGCGCAGGCCGATGGCGCGCTCGTGCATCACCATCACAGCGCCGCAGTGTCGTACTCGTTTTACCCCACCAAAAACCTGGGTGGTCTCGGGGACGGCGGTGCGATTGTGACCGACGATGACGATCTCGCATTGCGAATGCGGCGTATGCGCGTCCACGGACTGACCGAGAACTACGTCCACACCGAAATTTCCACGAACGCGCGTCTCTCCGAGTTTGAGGCGGCATGGTTAGCCGCATCGCTGCTCGAACTCGACACCGACAATGAGCGTCGGCGAATGATTGCACGTCGTTACCGAGAAGCGGCGCCGCATCTGCAGTGGCAGGCTGACCATGAGCGCCACGTGTATCACTTGTGTGTGGTGCGCGTTCCCGACCGGGATGCTTGGCGTGCTCGTGCGCCCTTTGGCACTGCACTGCATTATCCAGTAGCGCTCACACAACAACCGGCCTACGAGTGGTACGTCGATGAACCATGTCGCGAAGCGGAAGGGTGGGCGGCCGAGTGTGTATCGCTGCCGTGCTTCCCCGAAATGACGGACGAAGAAGTCGCGTTCGTTGCGGAGGCGTTGTCATGTCTGTAGAACCCACTGAACCCAAGGTAACTCGCGCCGCGAAGACTGGGACTCTTGCCGGTGCAGCCAAGGCCGCTCCGCGCACCAAGAAGGCATCTGCGACATCTGGTGCAACGTCCGGCGGGATTACGCCGATCAACCCGGCGGTCGCAAGCGTTTCCGCGTTCTTTCCTTGTTACAACGACGAGCACACCATCGGGGAGATGGTGGGCAAGGTCGAAAAAGCGCTCGAAGAGTCAGGCGTTGACTACGAGATCCTCGTCGTCAACGACGGCTCGTCGGACAATTCCGCGAACGTGCTCGATGCGCTGCAAGCAGAACACCCGAAGCTGCGCGTCATTACCCACAATAAGAATCGCGGGTATGGCGGTGCGCTCCAGAGTGGTATCGAAAACTCGATAAAAGATTGGGTCTTTTATACCGACGGTGACGGGCAATATGACCCCAGCGAAATCACCAAGCTCATCCAGCTCGCCAGCGCGGACGTCGATGTCGTGCAGGGATACAAAATCGGTCGCTCCGACTCGCTCATGCGCAAGATCGTGGGCCGCACCTACCATCACGGCGTCGCAATCCTGTTCAACCTCGAGGTCGAAGACGTCGATTGCGACTTCCGCTTAATGCGTCGCACCAAGCTGCGCGAGTTCCGCTTGGTCAATACCAGCGGTGCGATCACGTTGGAGTTGTGCCGCAAACTGCAAGAGACCGGTGCCCGGTGGGTGCAAACCGGCGTACATCACTACGACCGCGAGTTCGGAGCGTCCCAGTTCTTTACGGTGCGCCGGGTTTCCAAAACGCTCTGGGACTTGGCGCGAATGTGGGTCAAGCTCATCCCCGGCGAAGCGCTGGCCCGGCGTCGTGCCCGGCGCGCAGCTGCGCAGTCGCGCTAGCGCTTCGTTGCGACCACAATTGCACTGGTGCCGAACGGTAGACGCCGACCTCGGGTGAGCCAGCGGTCTTCGATGCGGGCCAGTTGGCGAAACATCGGGTCGATCATCGAATCGACGCCGTGCGACTCGAGGTCGGATCGCGGTGGTGCGGAGCGCATCCGTTCGATAACGCCGAGGGTGAATGCGGGTGGCGCGAGAAACGATTTTGCGTACGTGGCGCGTCCAACCTGCAATCCGTTCTGGGTCAACATCGCCGCCAGTGCGCTCGTGCGATACCGCCGGCGTCCGTGCACCACGGCGTCGTGCGCGCGGCGCAGTGTCGCAAATGCCGGCTCGATGAGCACGACGACGCCGCCGGGCGCGAGGACTCGGGCGAACTCCGCGACTGCGGCGCCATCGTCAGGGACGGTATAGAGCACCGTGGTCGCGAGCACGCAATCGATCGATGCGTTCGCAATGGGAAGTGCCGTAACGCTCGAACGTACGGGCCGCATCGGTGTGCGAGCGTCGCGCACAAACCGCAATGCGTCCTCGGAAAGGTCTGCGGCAATCACCGGCCCGAATTCGGTGAGCCACGTACCGTTCCCGCCGGGCCCGCAGCCCGCGTCGAGGGTTCGCATGCCGGGTCGCAGCCACGGGGTAAGGAACGCACGCGTTAATCGACGAGTCGACTGATACCACCAGTGATCATCTTCCGCCGCCGCAATCCGGGCGTATTCCTCGCGCTCCATGGCCCAGGATCGTATCGGGAGCACGTTCCGGTCTCGCTCGGGTGGGTGACCGAGGCGAACTCGAGTGTGCTGCTCATCCGAAAAAGTGCAGCCAGTCTTCGAGGGACTGCGGGCGAAAGACGACGTTTCGTTCCCGCGTCGCTCCCATGCTGAGCTCGCCGCGTTCGGCGTAGAGGTGACCCGGGTACAACGTCCAATCGTCGGGAATCGTGGCAAGCCGTTGCGTGAGGCTGCGATACATCTCTTCGGGGTCGCCGCCGGGAAAATCGGTGCGCCCACATCCGTCCAAGAACAGCGTGTCGCCCGAAACGAGCGCGGAATCGACGCAGAAACATTGACTCCCCGGAGTGTGGCCGGGCGTATGGAGCAGCGTGATCGGAATGTCGCCCACCTCGACCACATCGCCCGAGTCGTGGGCGGTCAGATCAGTGACCGCACAACCGGTCGAGCGAGTTACCCATTCCACTTCGTTGCGATGCACGTGTATCGGCACATGAATATCCGCCGCGAATAACGCAGTAATCCCATCGATCTGCTCACCCCAGAGTGCACCGCCAACATGGTCGGCGTGGAAGTGAGTCACGAGCACGCCCGTGACGGTGAGATTGTCGCGTTGTGCAATATCCACGAGTTCGAGCGGGCGATACGCGGGGTCGACCAATACTGCTTCGCCTCGCTCCCGATCCCCGATGATGTACGCGAAGTTGCGCATATCCTGAGCACACGCGTCATCGGAAGCGAAGTCCTGGCCGGCTAACAGTTGCCGAAAATACAAACGAGACATATCCACGACCCAGATAGTGACACGCGGTAGCTGCGGAGCTGAGATTCGGTGCGCCCTTAGCCGTCCGTGGGCGCCACACACTGCACCACGACCGATTCGCCGTGATCAACGATATAGCCGCGCCCGGGCGGGAATACTTGGCCGGGCCGGGCGCGTAACCGAACACCGAACGCATCGCCGTCGGTGGCCGGCATGGGTGCGAGGAGCACGGCGCGGCGGGTCCGGCGCAGTTCGCCGATCCAACCGCCATAACCGCGAGCAACGGCGAACATGTCGGTCACGGCGACGATCCGCACTGCACTGCGCTGTGCTGCCGCCAACAATTCGGTGAGCGCTTGAGCGGGTGTGCCGTCCGTGATGAGATCGGCATTGTCGATGGCAATGAGTCGTGCCAGTTCGGGTGTCTCGCGTGCTGCGGCGAGACAGGCGCGAAGTTGCGCTTCAATGCTGTCGGGCGTGAGGGCACGCGCGTCGATGAGCACCACGGCATCCAGCGGAACACTATGGGCAAGCGTATGGAGCAGGGCAGTGCGGCCAGATTTACGCGGTCCACAGATCAACAACGAGTCATGTCGCAAATCCACCTCGGCAACCGCACCCGTCTCAGTAAGACCGATCGTAGGAATCCACGTTGCGAGATCATTAGTGCATGCCGACTGTGACTCCGGGAGTACCACGCGATCCGGGAATGCAAAGGGCACGACGACAGTCTTCGTGGGCACCGGAGTTGCGTGTTGGACTGCGAGCACATCTGCCGCCAGCGCTTCGATGTGTTGTCCGGCGGTAGCGATCTGTACCTCGGTGGTGCCAATGCGTCCACGTCCGGGCCGTACTGCGGACAACGGACGACCGCGGCGGTTGCGGTCGGTGGTCATAGGGCGGTCGTCGTCGTCGCCGCGTCCCAGGGCAATGCGCACCGTGATGTGCGCGCGTATTGCCGGTGGCAGCGCAGCAACGCGATCGCTACTCATGCACCAATGCACTCCGCATGATCGCCCATCGGCGATGAGTCGCACCAGGAGATCGACCCAGCGGCCGGTGTCGATGCGTTCATAGGTGTGCAACAACGCGTGCAAGCCATCAAGCAGGATCACCAAACGCGGCGGTGCGTCGGGAACAAGTTCTTGCAACGCTTGCCAATCCGCAGCACCGTGAACCAGGAGCAGTTGCCGACGTTCACTCATCGTTGCCGCAAGCCATTCGAGGACTTGGGTCGTCGCGTCGGGTTCGTGCAAGGACACGATCGTTCCGGTGTGGGGCAACGCAACGAGTGGACGGAGTGCGCCCGTGCCGTCGTCGATGATGTGCACATTGCATGCGTCGGCGGAATGCGTTCGTGCCGCGGCGAGCGCAATGGTGGCAAGCGTGGTACTCGCGCCCGGTCCGCCGGTCACCAAGAGTGCATCGAGATCGTTGAGTCGCACGGTGAGGGGAGGTTGTTGTTGGCGTTCGGGTTCATCCCGAAGGCCGATGGTGAGCGTGTCGCTCCCGGGCTCGTTCTCAAGGGACGCAAGTGACAGCACTTCGGGCAGGGGCTCGGGCCAGGGTGCCACGACGGGGCGACCCGGCCAGTCGCGGTGCGCATCGCATACGGCGGCCACCAAATCATCGAGATCCGTTCGATGATCACGGGCAGCGGCGCCGGTTGCTTCGAATGCAGTGATGCCCGGGAGCGCGGCTCCTCGCACATTGCCGACCGTGATGTCGATGCCGGTATCGAATGCGCGCACGGGCGCGGCGATAAATGCATTGTCCACCGGTGCTGCCGCCCAGGCGGTTTGCACCGCGCAATGTTCGTGGGAGGAGAATGCAACGACGGCGCGTCCGGGTACGGTACGCGGAAGGTGCACCGCCGAATCGTTGCCGATGATGTCGGTGCTGTCGTGGGCGGAAGTGGTGCGCAGCGCAATGCGCAGTCCCGTGTTGGCCCGGATTCGATCGTTGACCACTCCGCCCGGGTGTTGCGTGGCGAGCACCACATGCATTCCGAGGCTGCGACCGCGCTGGGCAAGATCAACAATGCCGTCGATAAATTCGGGGATCTCGTGTACGAGCGCGGCGAACTCGTCGATGATGATGCACAAGTTCGCCGGAATATCACCGGCGTTGGGGCGTTGAGCTTCGAGCGCAGCAAGGTCCGGAACTCCTGCGCCGCGCAGAATTGCTTCCCGGGTCCGCAGTTCCGCGTCGAGGGCAACCAGCACGCGTTGGGCCAATCCGGGATCGAGGTCGGTGACGAGTCCGGCTACGTGGGGGAGCGCAGCACAGGGACCAAAGGCGGCGCCGCCCTTGTAATCAATCAGGAGAAACTGCAACCGATCGGGCGAATGCATTGCCGCGTACGCGCTCACCATGGTTTGCAGCAATGCGCTTTTGCCCGAGCCCGTTGTTCCCGCAACGAGTGCGTGCGGGCCATGCGCGCGCAAATCAATCGTGCACATCCCGGCGCTGGTGCGTCCGATCGGTGCGGTGAGCGGCGCGCGCGTATTGCTCCAGTGGGCTCGGATCTGGTCCGCAGAAAGATCACCGAGGCAGTCGCTGAGTCGGACCGTGTTGGGGAGGTGCGCATCGTCATCGCTGACGGAAGCGTCCATCATGCTGGCAAGGATGCGGGCAATCGCTGCTGCAGTGCTCGGGTCGATGGTATCGAAGTGTGCAATACGTTCGGTATGGCCTTCGGCTGAGGCAACGGTGCACGCGTCGGTGTCGATAATGGTGACGCACGCGTGCGGCAGTGCGTCTCGCGTTCCGGCGAGCGCCACAATGTTGACGGCGTGGGCCGCGCCGCGCTCAGCGAGCTGGGCGATGGTGGCGCGATCGCATGCATCGGTCGCAAAACACACGAGCGCGACATGGTTGTCGTCGCGTGCGTTGACCGCAAACGTCGACGAGCGCACCGAGGTGCGTTCGGTGATGAGGGTGGCGATGCCGTCGAGGAGTGCCGCGGCGCGCTCCGGGCCGCGCGCAATGAGATGGGTATCGAGTTGCGGGAGGTACCCTTGGGTTGATGCGTGCGGGAGCCATGCGGCAAATTCCCAGTGATGCTGCGAGTCCGTCGGTGCGGCAACGGCGATGCGCAGATCGCGCGGGCTGTGGGTGACGGCCAGGGCACACGCCATCCAGGTGGCAACGGCGTGGCGTTGGGTGCCGACAATGCCGATGGTGGTGCCTCGGGTGGGCACGGTGACAGAAATATGGGGCGCGATCTGTGCCGCGCTCAATGCTGCCGTGGCGTGGGCGCGCAGCTCAGAAGCACCGCCGGTACTAATGGTGAAGGGGACTCGGGCAACGTGTTCGGGTACGCCGACGCGCACGGCACCAACGTCGTTGTCGCGACGCCGTCGATCCCAACATTGCGGCGGAGTTTCGGTAAGCCGGTCCAGCAAGACATTCGGTGCGGGATAGCGCTGCGCGTAGCTTGCCTCCCAACGGGTCACTTGTTCGCCGCATTGCAGCACCGCGTGTTCGATCTCGACTTGGTATTCGCGCTTGGCCGGCCGCCACGCTTTACGACCGCGACGGCGCTCACTCCACCAAGAGCCAAACAGTGCGATGGGGCTCAGCGCGCTCATGGTGAGCGTGAGCGGATTACGGGTGAGCGCGTACATCACGACTCCGCCAACGATCGGTACGAGTGCAGCCGTGAGGGCGAGCCGCGCGTGGGGTGGTCGCTCGGGCGGTGCCGGCAGCGTGCACCCCGATGGGGTGTAGAGGCCAACGCGCGGCTGTTGATGAATTTCGCGATGGCTGTTGGGTCGAACCTCGGTCACCATGTGCTCGCCGCGGACCAGAGCAAGATCGGCCCCGGCCAATACATCGTGTGCGGTGATTGGAGCTCCGGTGTGGGCATCGACGACGACGCAACCTTCGGCGCGATATCCGGCGGCCGCGGCAAGCGCATCACGCAGTGCTCCCGTGGTGGTGATGTGATCCGTGTCGATGCTGACCGTGATGGGAAGTTGGCCCGGAAGGAACACGCGTACGGGAGCAATCATTGGGCCACCGGGCCCGGAACGCGTTGCCACCATGCCCATGTGGATTGGACGGAAGCAGAACTTTGTGCAAGTGCGCCCGTACGGAGTGCGGTCGTCGTCCACACGTACGTTGATCCGGTTGGCGTTGCTGAACAATGCAGCATGCCGCTTGGCGCATCAGCCCCCGAATGCGTGCGCCAGGTCCGGTGCGCGTTCACTCCGGAAGCGCATTCGCCGCGCGGCACGCCTGTAGCGAGCGCGCTCGTGACCGTGGTGTACCAGGTGTCGAGCGCACTCGTTGACGAAAAGCGAACGTAGGTGATTGCGATGTTCTGCGCGCGATCGCGACATTGCAGTGCGGCCTGCGCATTCGGGGGTAGTGGTGAGCGCCCGCACGTCGCTTGGAGTGCGGCGGGGATCGTGGCGCGCAGTGCAGTCTCGGCGCTGTTCGAGTCGCCCCGGGTGTTCGTGTGGATGTGTCGCACGAAGATCCCTACTCCGACACCGGCAAGGAGCAGCATCGCAGCGAATGCGGCGATGCGTCGGCGGGTCGGCCGAACGAGTTCGGTGCATCGCGCCCGCGTACGCGACCAACGGGACCGGCGCTGGCGCGGCGCGGTGGTCAGCGTTGGGGTTGGCGCGAACGCGCGTTCCAATGCAGCAACGAGGGCGCCGCACGATTGGTATCGGGCCCCAACGGTGGGTGCGAGGGCATCGCTGAGCGCACGGCGGATCTCGGGAGTGAGTGACGTGTGGTCCAGCGCGCCACTCATTGGTGCGGTGTCGGTGAGACACCACCACAACGTGGCGGCCAGACCGTAGACGTCGGTGCGTGGCCCAACCGTCGCGTAGTTGTGCTGCTCGGGCGCAGCGAACCCAATGCTCGAAAGCAAATAGCCGGAGCGAGGAAGGGGAGCATGCGCAACAAGCGCATTGCCGAGGCCGGGGTCGGTCAGCGCTGCGTCGAGCATCGTTGGAGAATACGAACGCACCACAATGTTGTTGGGGGTCACGTTGCCGTGCACGATGCCGTGTTCATGCAGATACGTGAGTGCGCGGCCAATCTGGCGAGCGATATCGAGGAGGCGGTCGGGGGTCTTGCGCAGTTCGGCAGCGAGCGACGCCAACGGCGTTGCTGCCACCGGCATAAGTGCACAGGGAGCGTCATCGAGCGTTCCCGTGGCGAGTATCGGTAACAAATGGGGATGCGAAATACGTTGGGTGACGTCGAATGCAGTTCGGAATTGCTCGGCAGTGGCGTGTCCCGGTGTGTGCACCTTCAATGCGAGCGCGCGTCCCGACGCCAGCTCCGTGACTTCGTACACGTGTCCCGACGCACCTCGGCCGACGCAGGAGCCAATCGCAATGTCATGGACATCAATGCGCGCAACGCCAGGCATCGGAAGTTCGACATCGACGTTGGTAGGCATTGGCGGTATGGCTACAGGGCCGAGGTGCAGTTCGTCGGAACGCACGGAGTTACTGTCCTTGGGTTTCGAGTTCGCGTGCTCGCGCGTCAATATGGGAGGCGTGCGCTTGTAGTTCGGCAGAAATCTCGACGAGCCGACTCCGTTCGGCCTGTATTGCATTGCGTGTGCGATCAGCCGCGCCACCACTCCATATATCGGGGTTGATTGCGTTGAGGAATCGATCGAGCGCCGGCGGGAGGCTTGCTGCCTCCCGCCGAAACGCGTCGGCGACCCACCGAAGTTGGTCGGAATTACTCATCAGCCACCGATCTGCTGGTACGCGGCGTGGGTGTCACGCACGTACTGCGCGTTCTGGGTGAGCGCGTCGCAAAGGCGAGCCAGCGTCTGGGAGAACTCGCCGTTCCATTGCTCACGGAAACGCTGAGCGGCCGGGCCTCGCCACGAGGTGCCGTTCAGGGTTGCCGAGATTGCGCTGCGCAGTTGGGTGACATTGCCGGCCTCGCGCGTGAAGGTCTGCTCGAGGGATGAGAGTTGTTCGATGTCGCCACCGATTTCCATTGTGTGCTCCTTGTTGTTTGGGGCCGTGGCCCTGGGTTGTTGTTTGGGGCCGTGGCCCTGGGTTGTTGTTTGGGGCCGTGGCCCCGGGTTTGTGTTTGGGGCCGTGGCCCTGGGTTGTTGTTTGGGGCCGTGGCCCTGGGTTGGTTGGTTGGGGCCGTGGCCCCGGGTTTGTGTTTGGGGCCGTGGCCCCGGGTTTGTGTTTGGGGCCGTGGCCCCGGTTTGGTTGGTTTGCTGGCGGGGCGGGACTGCCTCGCCGGGGATGGTTTAACACAAGATAACACAAGATGCAACAACAAAAGACTTGACTTCGGGAATTGTCACTATGTACCGTGCTCGGCATGCAGACTTCAACGCACACCCGTATTGCCCGCCACACGTCCCGCACCGGTCGCGCTCGGTTTGCTGGCATCGCTCGCCGCTTGGCGCAGGTCGTGGTGGTGGTAACCATCGCGCTGGGCTTTGGGCAGCTTGTTCGGCTGGCTCCCCAAGTTCTCGGCCCGATCGAGATTGCGCAGTGGAGTCGCGAGACCGACGTCGTTGCCGCAATCGCGCCGATCTTGATTCTGGGGCTCGTCCTCGCAGTCCTCTATATCGCGCTCACGACGGCTATCTACATGGGCTTGCGCGCCCTCGGATATGCGAATGCCGCAATGGCAATGGGTCGATTCGTTGCACCCCGAGTGCGACGGTTATGTGATCGCGCCATGGCAGTCGGTGTCGTGAGCACATTGGCGAGTGTGGGTGTCATGAGCGGCACTGCCCACGCGCAGGCATTGGGGTCGACCCGAGCGGTATCGAGTGCGGCAGGCAACGACATTGCGCCGGTCGGAGGCAACGACATTGCGCCGGTCGCAGGCAAAGACGGCGTCAACGCGCCAGGCGCGCGTACTGAGGGCACCGGCGATCCGATCGCGAACTATGATGACCCGGGCGCGCAACCTGATGTTGTGCGCGACCCGATCGACTCGGGCACATCCGAAGCGCCGGTTGATCGTGGCACTGTTGCGGCAACGCCCGGCGACGTCCCAACGCCGAGTGTGGCGCCCGGCGACCAGACCACGAGCTCTACGCCGGAGGTGTCATCGACGGTCCCGGTGCGCAATGGTCGAGCGCCCGAATCGGTCCCGGACGAGCACAGCAAAGCCCAATCCGGAATCCCTGGGGAGCAACAAAGCGGACTCGACGCATTGCGGTCTCAGCCCAATGCGAGCTCACAAACTCCCGGCTCGCAGCGAGATGCGCAACTCCCAGATTCGTCCGGCGGAGGGAGCCTCGATCAACGACGTGGCACCGGGCAGGTTCGCAGCGCTGAGCAACCAAACAGCATGGAGTCCACCCAAACGGCTGACCCGCGCGAAATTACTCCCGACAAAAACGCGGTAACTGCGCCGGCCACCTACGTGGTCGTGGCGGGCGATAACTTTTGGGTAATTGCCGCCCGTCAAGTTGCCGCCGCGCGCCACGTCGCAGCGCAGACCCTGACCGCGGCGGACATTGCGCCCTACTGGGTGCAACTCGTCGAGGCCAACCGTTCGGTGCTGCGGTCCGGAAATCCGAGCCTGATCTACCCGGGCGAAACCTTCACGCTGCCCACCGTGGCATAGCGCGCGTTGGGGACGATCCGTCGAGCGCTGGCGGAGTCCTTCTCGGTAAGCTTTCGAGCTTATGGCGCCTGTCGAACGACTCTCTGGACTTGATGCAGCGTTCTTGGCGCTCGAGCAGCATCACACGCATCTTCATGTGATGGCCACGTTGGTGCTCGATCCGGGTCCCAGTGGGTTCACCGTCGATACCTTGCGCGACCGCATCGCCGAGCGCATCGGCAATGTTGCTCCACTGCGGCGCAAGGTCGTCACCATTCCGTTGCAGATCCATCATCCGGTGTGGTGGGAGGTCGATCCCGATCTCGACGTACACGTGCGCCAAGCAACGCTTTCGTTTCCTGGCGGCGCGCGCGAGCTCGCCAACTTCACGGCACGAGTGGCGGCGGAGCCACTCGATCGCGATCGTCCGCTCTGGGAAATGTGGGTCGTTGATGGACTCGAACACGGGCACGTTGCGATCGTCGCCAAGATTCATCACGCGTGCATCGACGGCGTCGAGATCATGGCGCATCTTCTCGATCTCGAACCGGTAGCACCTCCGAGCGCTCGCACGATCACGCCGTTGCACTCTCGTGCGGTGCGCGCCGAGTTCTCGACTTCCGAGCAAAACGACGCAAGCAATATGCATGCGGTCAACACCGACGCGCCCAACCCTGACGGAGCCGGCGACGACACAATTGACGACGACCCCCAAGAGCGTCCGAGCGACGCAGTGCTGATGCGCAGCGCCATTGATGAACTTGTGGCCCAGCCCATGCGATTGGTGCGAGCAATGCGCGATCTCGCTGGCGCCGCGGTGCGCATGATCGACAAGGCGGAACACCCCGGCCGTCCCTCGACCGCCTTGCCGCTTCGTGCACCGCGCAGCGCGCTGAATCGTCCCTTGTCTGCCAAGCGGACAATCGCGTTCGCGTCGCTGCCGCTCGATGACGTCAAGTTGGTCCGGCGGGCGTTTGGTGCGACTGTTAACGATGTCTTGCTGACCGTGACCTCGGGCGCATTGCGGCGATGGTTCGAGATTTACTCAGAGATTCCGTCGTCCCCGCTGGTGATCGGGATCCCCACGTCGGTTCGTGCTCGCGATGAGCGCGGCGCAATGGGCAATCGGTTCTCGGCCTGGTTCGTGCACATGGCATTGTCCGAACCCGATCCGGTGGCGCGGCTCAACGCGATTAGCGCGCAGACCGAACACGCCAAGGATCTGCACGAAGAATTTGGCAGCGACGCAATGCACCACTGGGCTGAGCTGTTAAGTCCGGTGGCGTATCCGCCCGCGTTACGCATGTATCGCAGTGTTGGAGCGCGGATGCGTCCCATCGTCAACGCGGTGTGCTCGAACATTCCTGGGCCGCGTTTTGCGTTGTATTGCACCGATGCCCGTGTGGTGGCGTGTTATCCGTTTGGGCCGATCTTCGATGGGACTGGCCTGAACCTCACGATGCTCAGCTATCTCGACGAGGTGGGGGTCGGCATCATCGGATGCTCCGACGCGGTCCCGGGGATCGACGATCTGGCTGCGGCGCTCCCCGAAGCGTTGGGCGAGCTCGTCAAGCACGCCTCGCAAGCCGCACCGAACGCGCGGTAGGTACCGACTGGGCGTTGGCCCGCACCATTCGGTGGCGCAGAGCGTTTCGTTACGCCACGCCGAGCGTGCGACCAAGCAAGTTCGCCGCCTCGGTCTCTGAGACCGCCGGTGAAAACAAATAGCCCTGCGCGTGATCGCACCCCAGCGTGTAGAGCGCCGCAAGTTGTTCGATGGATTCGACCCCTTCGGCAACTACACCGAGCCCCAGTGCATGGGCCAATGCAATCACGGCTGCGACGATCGTTGATCCACCGGAATCTTGTCCGAGTTCGCTGATGAACGACGTGTCGATCTTGACGAGATCGACCGGGAACTGTCGCAGGTACGCGAGCGAAGAATGGTCGACCCCGAAGTCGTCGATGGCAATCCGTATGCCGGCATCGCGCAGTCGCGTCAGGCGTTCGACCGAAACCTCGGCGTCATACATCAACGCGGACTCGGTGATCTCGATGCACAACAGCGACGGATCAATGCCGTGCTTGGCGGTGGCAGCTGCGATTTGATCGGGGAGATCGGGGAGCACGAGTTGTCGTGCCGACAACGTGACCGCCACAAACGGCGTTGGTCCGTTGGGCATGTGCATAGACCAACTTGCGACTTGTTCGCAGGCGGCATCGATCATGCGGGCACCGAGTTCGATGATGAGCCCCGTATCTTCGGCCATTGACAAGAACGATGCGGCGGACAGGACGCCCCGTTCGGGGTGGAGCCAGCGCGCGAACGCTTCGAAGCCGCGCACCTCTCCGGACGCGACATCGACGATTGGTTGGAAGTACGGACGAATCTCACCGCCGACCACCGCCGCGCGCAGCTCGCGTTCTGCCGCGATGCGACCTTGGGCGATGGCATGCATTGCCGGCGCGTATTGCGCCACTCGGGCCCGCCCTTCGGATTTGGCGTGGGCCATGGCAACATCAGCGTTTGCGATAAGACTTTCGGCGTCAGTGATTGCATCGTTGGCCAGTGCGATCCCGATACTGGCTCCAATCGTGACGGCGCCGCTCGAGAGTTCGAACGGTGTATCGAGCACGTGCATGAACCGTTTCGCAACTCCTTCGACTTCGGCGTAATCGCGCGCCTCTTCGCACAACACCAAGAACTCGTCGCCACCTAAACGAGCGAGGGTGTCTCCGGCGCGGACCTCGGTTCGTAGGCGCGTGGCAACCTCGGCGAGCAATTCGTCGCCCGCGGCATGGCCGTGGGTGTCGTTGACGTTCTTAAAGCGATCCAAGTCGATGAACAGCACTGCAACTTGGCTGGGGCGACGCAAGCTGCGTTCGAGTGCGCCGCGGAGCCGATCGACGAAGAGGACACGGTTGGGAAGTTGGGTGAGCGCGTCGTGGGTCGCGTTGCGAGCCAGGTCTTGTTCGCGCGTGACGCGCTCGGAGATGTCCACGGCTTGTTCGACGATGGCAATGACGCGTCCGTCGCGCGTGGCGACGGCGCGACACTCGGTCAGCGCCCAAATCCAGTATCCGTGCGCGTGGCGGAGTCGGCGCTCGAGTCGCCACGCCAGGGTTTCGCCGGAGAGCGCGGTAGCGAGCGCGAGTTCATCGGCGACGCGATCGTCGGGATGCACGAGGGACGCAAAGTCGGCGACGGTGAGTGCTTCGCCGCTGAGTCCGAGGAGCGTGCCGTAGGCGGGATTGATAAGGCGGGTGCGACCGTCGGGGGACCAGACGCGCAGCGCGAACGGGGTTGCGTCGAGCAGCATTTCGAGCGCATCGACCGGGAGGCCGCTGCGCGGTGGATCCGCGCTCGCGTCATATTGCGCGTTCGGATACTCGTTCACCAAAGCCGCTCCTTATCCCAGGTACTCTCAGTTATCGGCGACTGTCGAGCGATCTGGAGTGCGAAGAGGCTCTGGGGGAAACTGCCGTAGGGTGTTTCGCCTGGTGCGGGCTCATTCGCAGGATTCTTTGGCAGTCCAATTTGTACCGAAATATGGCTTGCATAACGGTTTGGGGGCCTTTAGGTTACGGACATGGCAATCCGGACATATCGCCCTGCAGATGATCTGCTTCCCGAGATGTTCGAGTTCAGTCGAGAAGAAGTCGCTGAAGCTCAACGGATTGTGCGGGCTCGGACCAGTCATCGTCCGGCGGTAACAGACACGCTGGCGCAATTCCTGCGTGCGCTCGGCATTGTCGCCATGGTCCTCGGACTTGTTGCTGGTGTCGTTGCCGGCGGTATTGCCCTGAGTCCCACGCGATCGAGTGATCTGCTCACCAGTACGTTCACCGGCAACGGCGATGCAAGTTCGACAAGTCCTCCTACCACCGCAGGCAACCCAACCCCGGTGACGATCCCCGCGCCGGGTACAACCCCAACCCCGGTGATAACGCCCGCGCCAGCAACACCGCCCGCGCCAGCAACACCGCCTGCGCCAACAACATCTCCCACGCGACCAACATCTCCCGCGCCGGTTACAAACCCTCCGCCAGCACCGTCGGTGCCGTCGGATCCAGTGGGCACTGCTCGGGGTTCCGGCAAAGCCGGGATTGCTTCGGTTGCGCCCGAGGTGACCACGCAGCGCGACTTCACCGGAGGACGCCGGGGAGCGGAATCGCGCTACGACGTCGTGATCGCGGATCGCAACACGTTATGGGGCACGTCGTTCGTGGTTTGCGTCCGGCGCGCCAACACCCCTTGCCCGCAAACGGCGGACGGTGTGAACAGTGCGAAGTGGTACGTCACCCTCACGGACGGAGTGCCAACGATGACGCCGAGTAACGGCAACCGCGCGTGGATGCTTGCGCTGCGTGCCCAAACCGGAACGCAACAAACCGTGACCACCACGTTGGGCTTTGCGATAACGATCGGAGCAGATGCGCAGATCGGCAGCGATTGGTTGGCCGAAGTTTCGGTACTCGACAACGACGGATTGTCCGCTACCGCAACGAGCACCGGCGCGGTCATCGTCGCCTAAGGCGCGCCCGGCGCAACGCACAGCGCAACCTGCTCGATCGGCGTGCGCAGCAAGAACCGTCAGTCGACGGCGAGCTTCGAAAGATACTGGCGGAACAGCGGCTGTTCGTGCGACCAACGATCACCGGTTTCGGCAGTGATCAAGCCATCGCGTACGGCACGAGCGAGGCTGAGATCAAAGGGCACCATCCCATGGTTTTCGATCCCGGTTTGCAGCGCCGAGGGAATCTGGTGCGTATTGCCTTCTCGGATAAGCGCTTTGATACCCGAGGTTGCAAACATCACTTCGCAAATCACGTGCCGTTTCCCGGGTTCGACCGCCGAGGGAACCAAGCTTTGACAGATGACACCTTCGAGCGTGTGCCCGAGCATGGTGCGCACCTGCTCTTGTTCGTTGGCCGGAAACACATCGATGATGCGATCGATGACGCCCCGCGCGTCAGTCGCGTGAATGGTGGAGAGCACCAAGTGGCCGGTTTCGGCGGCATGGAGTGCAGCTTGAATCGTTTCGTGGTCTCGCATTTCCCCCACGAGAATGACGTCGGGGTCTTGGCGCAACGAGGCGCGCAACGCGTGCGCGAACGATGTGGAATCCTCGCCGATCTCGCGTTGTTGGATCAGCGACTGTTTGGATGCATGGAGATACTCGATGGGATCTTCGAGGGTGATGATGTGCTCGCTGCGCCGCTGATTGATGATGTCGATGATCGATGCGAGCGTGGTCGATTTTCCCGAGCCCGTTACACCACACACCAGCACGAGTCCTTGGCGGAGTTGCGCAAAGCGTTCGACATTTGCCGGCAAGCCCAGTGTCTTAAACGCGGGGATGCGATCCGGGATCACGCGCAACGCGGCTGCAAAGGAGTTGCGTTGCCGAAAGATTGAGCAGCGGAACCGCCAGTTGCCGTACACCGTGGCGAGGTCCATGTCGCCGTTGTAGGACGGGTCATGGATGATTGGGCCAGTGAAATACTCGCAGATCATTGCCACATCGTCAGCCGAGAGTGGATCCCATCCGTCGAGCGGGATGAGCATGCCGCCGGCACGAACAACCGGTGGGGTTCCGACCGAGAGATGGATGTCCGAAGCATTGGTGCGCAACGCCTGTTCGAGAATACGTTCGGGTACCGGCAAGTTCGAGTCGCGTACGCGCAGGCTGGCTTTTTGTAGCGCATCAAATATTGGTCCGGGTGCGACGGTGGAATGCACGGGCATACCGACCCGCGCTTGTACTGCGTTGACATGGCCGGGAGTCGGAACGGCACGAAACGCAACCACGAGATAACCCTCATGGAACGCGACGCCGACCGCGTCGAGCTCGGTCGGCACCGCGCGTACTGCAGAAGTATCGAGCGGAATCGTGGGATCTTCGATAACCGGGATCCCAACCGCACGTGCACTGCGCGCAATGGCTTCTTGCTCTTCGCGTGCCGCGGCTTCGGGAGATACCGTCGTCTCGCTCATGGTTGGGCCCACTATTTGTCCTTGGGACATGCCGAGCTTCTCGGCCGGTTTGGAGGTAATTCGAGGGGTCGGCCACAAAATGCCCGTGGAGGCTGTCGTTCCTGCACACCCAACCCGCCGATTTGATCGCCGCAGGCCCGTGCGGGCGAGGGTGGGGTGGGGAAAAGGAAGAGGGCGGGCCCATTTGGGCCCGCCCGCC
>JBMOIW010000025.1:0-23163 GCA_049317145.1 Acidimicrobiia bacterium | reverse complement strand
GCCACAGACCGTGCACGCATCAGTGTCGAATAGTTGTTTCCAGGTGAAATCTTCGATGCGTACCGCGCCGAACGTGTCGAGCTCGGTCTCTATGAGATTCGGCATCGGCTTCATTGCACCCTTGGGGCGCGCTCGATCCCGCCACCACATGTTCATTGGCGACGTCACCATGTGGCGCAACATTGTCGTCGGCAAAATGACGAGGAACACGACGAACGCAGCGAAGTGCGCAACCCAGAGCCAGCGGTGCACGGTCGAAAGTGTGGACGGATTCATGCCCTCGAAGAACCACGATGACGGGTACCCGATGAAGGACCACTTCTCGGCGGCCGGACGCCCGGCGAGCGCAATGCGCGCCGCTTCGACTGCGAACCCGGTCTTGGCGATCACAAAGAACGTGATGAGGATCACCAAATGCTCGGGCTTGGTCTTGATGCGGATGCGGTAGGGCCGCTGCACGTATCGGCGAAGGAATGCCCACACGATTCCGACCATGAAGATCAATCCGGCGGCGTCGGCAACAAAGGAATAGCCCTGGTATACCGAGCCATGCAGGAACTGCAATTGCGGCGGCATCTGGTGGTCGATTTCGAGCACGATGGTTGCGATCAGTAGCCCGATAAACCCGAAGTACAACATCGAGTGCATGGCACCCGCGGCGGGGTCGCGCAGAAGGGTCTGCATCCATACGCCACGACGGAAGTCGCGCATGCGGCGGGCAACGTTCTTGCGGGTCGTGCGGCGATTGTCGGGTCGGCCGCGCTCGTAGTTGCGCACCCGGTTGGCGATCAAGCTGGCCGTGACCACGAGCATTGCCGCAACGACGCAGTAGAACATGACGACGACTGCGCTCGGGATGTTGCCGAAGACTTCACGGGTGACGTTGCTGCGGGTAACTGGCAGCGCGATGCTGGGGTGCCACCCGGTGATTTCGGGCGCAACGCCCGACGCAAGCGTGCCGAGCGCAGCGAGAATGCCGACGACCATGACGAACTGGGACGGTCGGGGGCGCGGCAGCGGTTTGCGACTCGCAGTCGGCTGATCTTCGGTAGGGCGGGGTGGCGCAATTGTCATGGCCGAAACGCTAACCGGACGGCGCCCTAAACATCGGAATGAATCCCCATCAAGCAGGCGGGTCGCCAGCGGATCCGCAGCGAACTACGAACGGCGGCGGCGAATCAGGACGATCACACCGCGGATCGCGAGCGCGAGCACTACGACTCCCGCGCCGATCGCTGCGTATATTGCCAAGCTTGGTACGCCTTTCGCCGACGATGTCGGTTTCGAGGTGGTCGAGGCGCTCGTCGTGGTCGTGCTGGTCTCTGGGGTACTCGTCGACGCAGACGATGCCGAGCTCGTCGTGGAGGACGAGTCGGTACCAGGAGTAACTGCAGTGCTTGGAACAACGACCGTTGCAGCGATCGAGAATGAAAAACTTGGGGTCACTTCATGGCCGTCCTTCCCTTTGACGTACATCGTGACGTCATAGGTACCCCCGCCGAGTGGGGATGCAAGAAAGGCAGTGACAACTTTGCCGCCAATCGAGGCGGTCGTTGGGTATTTTCGATCACCGTTGGCGACCACGATTCCTTTTCCAAAGAGGATGACCGGCTCATTGAAGGTCACATCAATCTTGGTTACGGGAGTGGCGAGGACGCTGTTGGGCGCCGGGTTCGACGACACAAGCTCGGCGTGTGCGAACGCATTGCCGGGTCGGAGGATCACTACCGCGAGCGCAAAGAGCACCACCACGGCGCCGCGCGCGATCAAGGAACCGGCACGAACGTTCGGAGCAGCGAGCAGGGTTTGCATGCGCGCACTGTATCGAGCGTCCACTGTTGAAGTGGCGCGCCTTGGCCGAACGGGGTCCGGTATCGCGGCACAGCGCGATGCGTCCCCAGAGGCGCACCGAGCGCCAAGGTGAGGCCTTGGTGCCCCCGACATGCATTCGATCGGCCAACGTCACTAGCGTCTCGAGGATGCATCTTTCAAAGCGAAACGTGTGGGTGGGGGCGGTTGGCGTCGTCGTGGTGTTGAGCGCATGCAGTGGACACGACAGTCACTCGGCGGGGTCCTCCGGGTCGTCGAGCCACGCCGGAATGGATATGCCGGCCGGGGCGCCGATGGCGCCGACCCCAACGGTTGCGGGGGCATCGGTCGTTGTTATCCAGGGCGCAACGCCTCAGTTCGCGCCGAATGCGTTTACGGTCAAAGCGGGTGCACCGTTCACAATTCAACTCACTGCAGTTGACGCCGAACACGACCTCTCGGTGCGAGGTGCTGAAGGGCATGTGCACGCGCTTGTTGGGCAGACGGTGAGTGGCGGCTTTCGGATCGATCAGCCCGGAACGTACGAGTTCGTCTGCGATCAACCCGGGCATGCCGACGCGGGTATGCGCGGCACAATCGCGGTGGCGTAACGCTTATTGGTACGAAGCGCTAGCCAAGAACGCCGTAAGCACAATCACCAGGGCGAAGCCGATCGCTTCGATGCGCAGGTAGGCCCAGGTGCGTTGCGCGCGGGCCGCGCTCGGATCGGCGTGTAACGCAGGCAACAACGTGAAGTGATGCCATGCGCCAAGGCCGGCAATCACGGCGACTACGAACATTTTGGCGAGCAAGATGCGGCCGAACGATGTATGGAACAGCGCACTGAAACTCGGGAGCTCAATCGCCGCGAGCAGGATTCCGGTGAGCCCCGCCGCAATGCTGACGAGCGTTGCAACGCGTGAAAACTGCAATGGAGCGTCGGCTACGAGCGCCGGATTGTTGGAGGCGCGCCGACGGGCAACGAGCGCAACCAACAGCACGACCCCGCCACCCCAGACGCCGGCCGCCAGCACGTGCACGCCGTTGGCAATCCATGCGAGAGCCAGTGGTGACGCCGATTGGCTGTGCCCGTTGATTGCTAAGCCCGCCAACATGAGCGCAAGCGCTCCGTACGTGGCGTAGCCCGATCGCCAGGCGAGACCTCCGGCGACAAATGGATTGTGGGGTGGGGCGTTGAGCACCGCGTGTGCTGTGTTCGACGCTTCGTCAGCGGGTACCGGAGCAGCACGTGTGCCCGTTTCCGTGTGCAGCCACGTGTCGGTTGGTGCGAACTTCGGACCCGGAGTGCGAATGAGTAACACGCAACTTCCGAGCAGCAGCAGAATGGAAAGCCCCCACGCCGAGCCGAGTGCGTTGCCCCACGCACTGAGTTTCCAGGGCCATGGAATTCCCGGCCCGGCGTACAGCGCAGCTTGGGCAACCACGGTCACGAGCGTGCCGATGCCGACGAGTAATCCGGCGCGTCGCGCAAAGAGCACCATCCCGCGGGCTTCTCGGGCACTCGCGCGCGCGACGAAGAATCCGATCGCAAGTGCGCCGATTACCAACATCACCCCGGCGTAGAGCACGAAGCGTCCGACCGCCCCGAGGAGATCAAACGGGGTCGAGGACTTCGAGGCGAGCGCGGTCTTGAGGGAGTCGGTTGTGGGGGTGGCGTTGTTTCCTGCGAGGGTGAAGGTGAAGGATCCGGATCGGGGGTGGGAGTCCGGGGCTTTGACGTTCCAACGCACGCCATAGGCACCGGGGGCCAGGGTCGTTGCCGGGGTCAAGGTCGCAACTCGGTCCTGCACGCTCAATGCAGTGGGCACCACTTGACCCGAGCCGTCGAGCTGGATGCCGGGGCTGACCACCGAGAAGCTTTTGGTAAAGGTCAGCTCGATCCGGTCTACGGCAGGGACGGTGGCACCATCCGCTGGGTTGGACGAGGCCAGCGAGGCGTGGGCAAAGGCCGGGGTGGGGATGACAAGGAGCCCGACCACGACGGCGGCCAGTGAAATCCCGATGTTGCGGGCGGCGCGACGGAGCTCGGTCAAGCTGGACATCACGGGCGCGAGCCTAGGGGGCGGTGTGTGAGTTCACGAACCCGCCTGGTGGCGAGCTGTGCGGAACCCGTGATCAGACCAGGAAGACCCCAGGTCAGCAGATATCTTCGCCCAGGGGAATACATCTAGGCGCAGGTATGTTGAGTCCATTGCACTCAAGTTCTTGCGTCGGTGGCGTACACTGCCCCCGATCTCAAATCCCATGGAGGAACACAATGGCAAAGGCTGTCGGCATCGACCTCGGCACCACGAACTCAGTCGTCTCGATCCTCGAGGCGGGTGAACCGGTCGTCATCCCGAACGCCGAAGGCGCGCGGACCACTCCCTCGGTCGTCGCCTTCTCGAAGACCGGCGAAGTACTCGTCGGCGAAGTGGCCAAGCGCCAAGCCATCACCAACCCCGATCGCACGATCCGTTCGGTGAAACGCCACATGGGCACCAACTGGACCATCGACATCGATGGCAAGCCCTACACGTCCCAAGAAATCAGCGCGCGCACGCTCATGAAACTCAAGCGCGACGCGGAGGCCTACCTCGGTGACACGGTGAACCAAGCAGTCATCACCGTGCCCGCGTACTTCGATGACGCGCAGCGCCAGGCCACCAAAGAAGCCGGCGAGATCGCGGGCCTTGAGGTGTTGCGCATTATCAACGAGCCGACTGCCGCATCGCTTGCGTACGGCCTCGACAAAGAGTCCGATCAGACGATTCTTGTCTTTGACCTCGGTGGTGGAACGTTCGACGTTTCGGTGCTCGAGATCGGCGAAGGCGTCTTTGAGGTCAAGTCCACCGCGGGGAATACACACCTCGGTGGTGACGACTGGGACCAGCGCGTCATCGACTGGCTCGTCGCCGAGTTCAAGAACGCGCACGGCGTCGATCTCTCTGTCGACAAGATGGCGACGCAGCGGCTGAAGGAAGCCGCCGAAAAAGCGAAGATCGAGCTGTCCTCGCTCGGTGACACCACAATCAACCTGCCGTTCATTACCGCAACCAGCGATGGCCCGTTGCACTTAGAGATGACGCTGTCACGCGCCAAGTTCCAAGAGCTCACCGCCGATCTGCTCGACGCGTGCAAAGGCCCGTTCGAGCAAGCGATCAAAGACGCCGGGCTCACCAAAGACAAGATTGACCACGTCGTGTTGGTCGGTGGCTCGACGCGCATGCCTGCGGTCGTGGACCTTGTGAAGTCCCTCACCGGCAAGGACCCGCAAAAGGGCGTCAACCCCGACGAAGCCGTGGCCGTTGGCGCCGCGGTGCAAGCCGGTGTGCTGAAGGGCGAAGTCAAAGACATTTTGTTGCTCGACGTGACGCCGTTGTCGCTTGGTATTGAAACCAAGGGCGGCATCATGACCAAGCTCATCGAGCGCAACACCACAATCCCGACGAAGCGTTCCGAGGTATTCACCACCGCCGATGACAACCAGCCGAGCGTGGAAATTCACGTGCTGCAGGGCGAGTCCGACATGGCGTACCGCAACAAGACGCTCGGCAAGTTCCAGCTGGTCGGCATTCCGCCGGCACCGCGTGGCATGCCACAGGTCGAAGTTGCATTCGACATCGACGCCAACGGCATTGTGCAGGTTTCGGCAAAAGACCTCGGTACAGGCAAAGAGCAGGCGATCACCATCACCGGTGGCACTGCGCTCGGCAAAGACGAGATCGACCGCATGATGAAAGATGCCGAAACGCACGCGGAAGAGGACCGCAAGCGGCGCGAAGAAGTCGAGTTTCGTAACACGGCCGACTCGCTGGTCTTCCAGACCGAGAAGCTCCTCAAAGACGAGGGCGACAAGGTGCAGCCCAATGAACGCGAACAAATCGAAGCGGCGCTCAAAGAGCTGAAGGACGCGCTCGCGGGTCCGGACATCGAGCCGGTGAAGGCCGCGCACGCCAAGCTCGCAAGCGCAAGCCAAGAGTTTGCGCAGCGCTTGTACCAAGCAGCTTCCGCTGCGCAAGCGTCCGGTGCGAGCGCGGGTGCCGGTGCAGCCAACGACGATGAGGTCGCTGAGGCCGAAATCGTCGACGACGACAAGGCGTGAGTGTGAGCGACGACATCAACGACGTCACCGACGCCGAAGAGGTGCGTGTGGGTTCGGACGACACCGAGTTGGCGTCCGAACCTGACGAGCTCACGCGCCTCGCCCAAGAACGCGCCGAGCTGGTCGAAACGTTGCAGCGCATGCAAGCAGATTTCGACAATCTCCGTAAGCGCATGCAACGCGACCAACAGGTTGCAATCGAACGCGCCGCAGAAAGAATCGTTGATCAACTGTTGCCGGTGCTCGACAATTTTCAACTCGCACTCACGAGCCTTGAGGCTGACGAGCACGGGCAATTGGCTGCCGACAAAGTCCGCAAGGGCATTGAACTCGTCTTCGCCGACTTTGTCAGTGTCCTCGAAAAAGCCGGACTCGAACGGATCGAAGCGCACGGCGAAGTATTTGACCCCACCTTGCACGAGGCAGTGCTCGAAGTCGAAGGCGAGGGTGGCGAGGCCACCGTTGTCGACATCATGCGCGCCGGATACGTCTTTAAGGGACGCGTCCTACGCCCGGCAATGGTGAAGGTGGCGCGCTGATCCAGCGCAGAGGGGGCGCGCAGTGACCGCACAGCGAGAGTGGTTCGACACCGACTACTACGCAACGCTCGGCGTGGAGGCTTCCGCGTCCGAAAAAGAGATCACGCGCGCCTACCGCAAGCTCGCCAAGCAGTTTCACCCCGACGCGAACCCGGGAGACACCAAAGCGGAAGAACGGTTTAAAGAAATCTCGGCCGCGTACGACGTATTAAGCGACGCCAAGAAGCGCGCAGAGTATGACCAGGTGCGCGAGATGATGCGTTCCGGGCGTGGCGGTCCGGGTACGGGGGGTTTCTCGGGTTTTGGGCCAAGTGCGGACGGGGTCACGTTCGATTTTGCCGGAGATACCAGTGGGCTCGGGGATTTTCTCGGTGGGCTCTTCGGCCAAAATGCGGGGTTCGCAGGGGGTCGAGGCCGCAGTCGCACACGCGGTCCCCAGCGCGGCGACGACCTCGAAACCGAATTGCATTTGTCCTTCGATGATGCGCTCGCTGGCGTCACGACCGCCGTGCGTTTCACCGCAGCGGCACCCTGTTCGGTATGCGCAGGCTTGGGCGCCAAACTCGGGACGCGTCCCGAAACGTGTAGCGCGTGTGGTGGTTCGGGTACGACGGCCGCGGACCAAGGCATGTTCTCGTTCTCGCAGATCTGCACTGCGTGTGCCGGGCGCGGCGTCGTGATCAAGGAGCCCTGCTCGAACTGCAATGGTTCTGGCTCTGAAGTGCGCCAGCGCGAGGTGAAAGTCAAAATCCCCGCCGGCGTTGACGACGGTCAGCGCATTCGGGTCAAAGGCAAAGGTGCTGCCGGTTCTCATGGTGGTCCGCCCGGTGATCTTTATGTCGTGGTGCATGTGCAAGCGCACCCGCTCCTTGTTCGCAAGGGAAACGATCTTGCGATCCGTGTACCGGTGACGTTTGCAGAAGCAACATTGGGTGCGAACGTGCGGGTCCCCACAATGTCGGGGGGCGTCACGGTCAAGGTGCCCGCCGGAACCCAAAGCGGCACGACGCTCAAGGTCAAAGGCAAAGGCGTCACCATGCCCAAAGGTCGCGCCGGTGATTTGCTCGTCACGTTCGATGTGGTGGTTCCCAAGACGTTGTCCGACGCCGAACGCAAAGCGGTCGAAGCGCTCGGCTCCACGTTGCCCACGGACGTGCGCGCGCATCTGGAGTACCTCGGATGAACGAAGCGTTGCACCCGTTTACGGGCGGCGGTGAAACACGCGCCGTGTACGTCATTTCGGTTGCGGCCGAGTTGGCAGGAATGCATCCCCAGACGCTGCGCCTCTACGAACGGAAAGGGTTGATCGAACCCGCCCGCACGATTGGGAATAGCCGGAGATATTCCGCACACGATGTTGCGCGCTTACGGCAAATTCAAGCGCTCACCAACGAAGGCGTTGGCATCGAAGGGGTGCGCCGCATCTTGGATCTCGAAGCGGCAATGGAAACGATGCGGGCCGCAATGCAAGAACTGCAAGGTGCACTCGAAGCCACACGCGCCGAAGTTGCCGCGACCGCGGCGCGCGTGCATCGCGAGTACCGACGCGATCTCGTGCCAGTCCGACAAGCAGTCGTTCCTGTACGGCGCAATCCGCCCCCGAAATCAACGGAATATCGCGATCGCCCCTGATGTTGTGCGCACCCGTAGGAGTTGACCAACAATGCCAGTAGATCCCAACAAGTTCACTCGCAAAACATCGGAAGCAATCCGGTATGCAACCAGCCTTGCCATGGAGGCGGGCAACCCACAGGTCAGTAGCGAGCACATTTTGGCGGCGCTCATCGCCGACCCAGAGAACGTGGTGTTTACCGTTTTGCAGAAACTCGGTGCGAACCCCAAGCTCGTACTTGATGCCGCTCACGCGGCGATCGCGCGACAACCTCGCGTGACGGGCGCAGTGAACCAGCAGCCGCAGTTGGCGGCCGAGGCGTATCGGATGCTCGAACAGGCCGATGAAGAACGGAGACAACTCGACGACGAATTCGTTTCCACCGAGCATGTCCTGCTGGCGATGACCGAAATGCCGGGCGGGGTTGGTGAGCTTGTGCGCGGCTATGGCGCAACGCGCGCGTCCGTGCTCGAGACGTTGCGGACCGTGCGCGGTTCCCATCGAGTGACCAGCGAAGACCCCGAATCGCAGTATCAGGCCCTTGAACGCTACGGCCGCGATCTCACCGAAGAAGCGCGCCGCGGCAAGCTGGATCCGGTTGTCGGTCGCGACGAAGAAATTCGCCGCGTTATCCAAGTGCTGTCCCGACGTACCAAGAACAATCCGGTACTCATTGGTGAACCCGGCGTCGGCAAAACCGCAATTGCCGAAGGGCTGGCACGTCGCATCGTCGAGGGTGACGTCCCGGAAGGGCTGCGGTACAAGCGCCTCATCTCGCTCGACATCAGCGCGATGGTGGCCGGCGCGAAGTATCGGGGTGAGTTCGAAGAACGACTCAAAGCAGTACTGAAAGAAATCGTCGACTCCGAAGGCGAAATCATTACCTTCGTCGACGAACTCCACACGATCGTGGGCGCGGGCGGCGCAGAGGGCGCAGTCGATGCCGGCAACATGATCAAGCCGATGCTGGCGCGCGGTGAGCTGCGGCTAGTGGGCGCAACGACGCTCGACGAGTATCGGAAGTACATCGAAAAAGACCCAGCGCTGGAGCGGCGTTTTCAGACGGTCTACGTCGGTGAGCCCTCGGTCGACGACACCATTGCGATCTTGCGCGGTCTGAAAGAGCGCTACGAAGTGCATCACGGGGTGCGCATCCAAGACGCGGCGCTGGTGGCGGCCGCCGCGTTGT
This sequence comes from Acidimicrobiia bacterium, assembly GCA_049317145.1. Lineage (GTDB taxonomy): Bacteria > Actinomycetota > Acidimicrobiia > IMCC26256 > JBMOIW01 > JBMOIW01. The sequence goes on along the minus strand of JBMOIW010000025.1, from coordinate 13,909 downwards.
CGAACCGATACATCACCGGTCGTCAACTCCCCGACAAAGCGATTGACTTGGTCGATGAAGCAGCGTCGCGGTTGCGTATTGAAATCGACTCGATGCCAGTAGAGGTCGACATCGTCGAACGCCGCATTCGACAGCTCGAAATCGAAAAGGCCGCCATGGCCAAAGAGACCGACGAGGCCTCCAAAGCGCGGCTCGCAACCATCGAAGGTGAGCTGTCCGGGTTGGTGGGGCGGCGTGACGTGATGGTGTCGCGCTTGCGCAACGAGAAAAATGCGATCGCCCAGATTCGTTCGTATAAAGAGCAGCTCGAAGCGGCGCGCACCGAAGCCGAAAAAGCGGAACGCGAAGGCAATCTCGAGCGGGCGGCCGAGTTGCGCTACGGCACCATGCGCGCCCTCGATGCCGAAATCGCGCGTCGCACCGAACTGCTCGATGCGCTCCACGGTGGTGAGCAAATGCTCAAAGAAGAGGTGGACGAAGACGACGTTGCCGAAATTGTGGCGAAGTGGACCGGCATCCCCGTGACACGCTTGCTTGAAGGCGAAATGCAAAAGCTCGTTCGCCTCGAAGAGGTGTTGCACGGTCGCGTCATCGGCCAGGATGGCCCGGTGAGCGCAGTTGCCAACGCGATTCGTCGCTCGCGTGCCGGACTGTCTGATCCGAATCGGCCGATTGGATCCTTTCTTTTCCTCGGGCCGACCGGTGTCGGAAAAACCGAACTTGCTCGCGCGCTGGCTGAGTTTTTGTTCGATGACGAGCGCGCCATGGTGCGCATCGACATGTCCGAGTACATGGAAAAGCATTCGGTATCGCGCCTCGTCGGCGCGCCCCCCGGATACGTCGGTTACGACGAGGGCGGCCAGCTCACCGAGGCCGTGCGGCGACGCCCCTATTCCGTGGTGTTGCTCGATGAGGTCGAAAAGGCGCACCCGGACGTGTTCAACATCTTGTTGCAGGTCATGGATGACGGTCGGCTCACCGACGGGCAAGGCCGTACGGTGGACTTCACGAACACCGTGCTGATCATGACGTCGAACCTCGGCGCGCATGCGTTGCTCGCGGGTGGCGGTGAGGCCCAGGTCATGGATGCGGTGCGCGGACACTTCCGGCCCGAGTTCATCAACCGTATCGACGAGGTAGTCATCTTCGATCGCCTCTCGGAGGCACACATCGAAGCTATCGTTGGCATCCAGGTCGAGATTCTGCGCGAGCGCATTGCGCACCGTGGTCTTGGGCTCGAGCTCACTCCGGCGGCGCGCGCGTATGTCGCGCGCGTCGGATACGACCCCGACTTTGGGGCGCGCCCCCTCAAGCGTGTGTTGCAGCGTGAGGTGGCCGACCCGATCGCGCGCCAGATGTTGGAGGGTGTATTCCCGTCGGGTACGACCATTCAGGTCGATGCCACACCAGATGGTTTGGTGTTCTCAAACCACGCCCCGGTTGTCAGTTAGATCGCGTTCCGCTTCGCGGTGATATCCCTCGCCAACGGTGACGTCGCCCGTATGCTGCCGCCGTTTGTCGACTATGGGGGACTTATGAATAAGCAACTTCGCATCCTGATTGCTGAGGCGATCGGGACGCTCATCCTGGTGGTTGGTGGTCCGGGTACCGCCATTCTTGCGACCGGTGGATTTGGCGGAAAAGACGTCGTCGGAGTCCAGATTCTTGGAGTGTCCGTCGGCGTGCTCGGTGTTGCCTTCGCATTCGGACTTTCGCTGCTGTGCGCGGCGTATGCCATCGGCTCGATTTCCGGGTGCCATATCAACCCGGCGGTCACGCTCGGTCTGGCGGCAATCAAAAAGTGCGAGTGGGCCCTTACACCCTTCTACATCGTCGGCCAAGTTGTCGGTGGTGTACTCGGTGGTCTGGTGATCTGGTTGATCGTGAAGTCCAACCCCGCGTTCGACATGGCGACGAGTGGATTTGCATCGAACGGCTACGGGGAACACTCGCCCGGTGGGTTCGGAATTGGTGCTGCAATTGCAACGGAGATCATCTTCACCGCAATCTTCATCTTCATCATTGCGAGTACGAGTCGTAAGTCGATGCCGACGGGCTTCACCGGCGTGACGGTGGGTCTTGCGCTAACGCTGATCCACCTCATCACCATCCCGATTGACAACACGTCGGTGAACCCGGCCCGTTCGATCGCGACGGCGGTGTTCAAGGGAGACTGGGCCCTCAGCCAGCTCTGGGTGTTCATTGTCTTCCCGATCATCGGTGGCATCATCGGCGCCGGGCTCTGGAAAGTCCTCGTCGACAAGCAAGACGCGTAAGCGATTTCGTGCGCAACCAACGTGGAGTTGCAGTGGCCGGGGCCGGGTGCTCCGGCCACTTGCATAACTGGGTTCGCGTTACAGCGCGCGAGCGAGTGCGCTGCGCCCGAGGTCGCTTTGCTGAGCAATCGAGCTGTGCGGCACGGTGATCGCCGTCGGGTCCGTGGTGCGCGGCCAGAGATCGCGCACCACGTGCACCGGGACATTGAACATGTCGAATTGTGATCCCGTGCTGTTGTAGACGCGCACTTGATACAGGCCCGTGTGAGCAAACGCAGCCGCAAGGTCGGTCCCTGCATCGGTGTTGTTCAGCGAATTCGATACCGGCATCCCGGTCGAGAGGTCGATGATTTCCACTCGGCCAATGGAGTCGGCATTGCCAAAACTGCGATCGACGGTGAGGGTGATCCGACCGTTTTCGCACTTCATCACCACCCAGAAGGGAGCTTCGGGGTCGGACGATTTCGACAATTGCCCGGTACTGGCCGTGGCGGCGGCGAAAAGGATTCGTCGCTCCGCGTCGTCCTGCTCGTTGGAGACCGTGAGTGGCGTGCGGGTTGCGGCGCGTTCGCTCGCTGGGGTTGCTGGTCGCGGGCGTTTGGTGGCGCGGCCGCTGTTGGTCGCTGCGGTTCCTGAGCGTTCGGGCAACGTGCTCACAACGATTGCCGGGATGACACGCACCTGTGTCGTTGCGGGAGTTCCGTCCGGTGATTTGCTTCGAACGGGTTCGCTTCGAACGGGTTCGCGCGGTTCTGGTTCACGCGGGGTAAGCCCGTTTTGACGGGGGTTGAGTTGAGGAATTGAAGGATCGAGTAAACGGTTTACCGTTCGGTTCGCTCGCCCTTGCGTCGCAAGGCTTTCGACATTGGCACCAAGTATCGAATCGCTTCGAACGGGTTCGCTTCGAACGGGTTCGCTTCGAACGGGTTCGCTTCGAACGGGTTCGTCCGGCGAGGGTACGCCAGCGAGTGCATTGTTCGGCGCTGGCGATGACGCAAGAGAGCGCGGCGACGTTGGCGATTGCGTAAGGACCTGGAGTCCTGGTGTGGCAGGAAGGGACAAATCGATAGTTCTGCGCTGCGGCATTGGCGCTGCGGTACGACTCGCACCGATGGACTGGACGAGCTTCGACAGCGGTGCAAGAAACGGTTGTATTGCGATCTCCGGCTCACGGAGATCAATCAGTGAGACTCCAAGATGCCGAAGCGGAGCCGTCCAATGGAGGGCGAGGAGCTCGCGCAAGCGCGAGATTTCGACGGCAGCAATTACGGCTGCAACCTCAGCCATCGACCGAACCGGATGCCGATCAACACGGAAACACTCCAGCGCGCGCAGCTCTGCAGGGTTGACCATCTGTTGCGCTGCTTGCGTCTGCGCCGTGCGAGCGCAGAGTTGCGCGAGCACTACGTAGAGCGACCGAGGGCACTGCCTGGGAACCGTGACGACTGCGCCTCCGAGTTCGTGCCGGCGAGTCAAAATGGCCGCTCGATGTTGCTTACTTTGTGCAACAAACTCCGACACCGATGCGGCGTATTGCGGTTCCTGGAGTTGCGTGCGAACACGGGTAATCCACGAACCCCGAGCACTCGGCGCATTGTGATCTTCGCATTCGTCGGCGTCGGTCTCTGACGTCGTCGCTCGCAACGCATGAATTCCGAAGACCTCCATCCAGGGAGTGGCCGTTGGCGGACTGGGCTGGACGAGGTCGGTAACGAGACGCGTACGTGCGTGGTGGATGAGTCGCTCGATGTCGTCGAACTCGGCGATGCGCAGCGCAGTCGTCGGCGCGAGCGGGGGGTTCGTGGTCGGGACCAGGAGGGCGGAGGCGCCGCGAGCGTGACGCGGATCAGTTCGTTGGTCGTAGGACATCGCTGGCACCCCCTCGCGCCCCCGAAACCGCATGCGTGTGGCGGGCGCGTGCGATGGGGTGATGATGGTATCGGGCCGGATCGGCAGCGGGGTTGAACTGCTGGTTTGGCGGCGATGCAGGGGGAAATATGCCGATATGTGAGGGTTTTAGGGTTCACGTCGACGAGTCGAATTCGTACAGTCTTGTGGTGAAACTTGGACCGCCCACCAACGATGTGGATCGCGTGTGGCAGCAAGCGGTGGACGGAGTCGATCGGTATCGGCATCTCAACGACAAGGCGTTGGTGTCCGAGCTGGTGCGCCGGGGCGTGATCCCCTCGAAAACATCGGTGGACCTGCGCGCCCTAGATCCGATGTGGCGACCGGCTGTGCTTCGCACGATCCTGGTGATGCACGATCGATTCCCCAAAGCGATCTGGCTCCCGGGCGGGATCCATGCCTTTCGCGATCGAGATCCCTCCCGACCCAGTGACACGCTCGCTTTTTATGTTCGGGGTGAACGCAGCATCTCGGTGAACGCCACGTTTTTCTCCCATGCCGAGGCAAACAGGATTCGGCATCGTGGAAACCGCGATGGTGCGCTCAACAAACTTGCAGGAACAATTGCGCATGAATGCTGGCACAACGTTCAGGACGCGTACACCCCCGCAATGCGAGAAATGGTGGGAGCCATGTGGGCGAACGCAGCCGGAGATGAACGGGCTCGCTTCCCGCTGGCATTTCTGGACTGGCGTGAACGGCTGAGCAACGCAATTCGTCCGTATGCAATTACGCAGCCGAAAGAACTCGAAGCGGAACTGTGGCGCACCTATCTGCAAGGCGCACCGGTGTTGTTGGCCGGTGAGCTGGTGTCTGCGGCGGAATCGCTGTTTGGTCCGACAGGCCCGGAGCGTCCGATTGCTGAGCGGGCCGCCGAGGGCTCCACGCGTTCGGATGTGAAGGTCGATCAATACCTGGAAATCGACTCCGGGGTGTTAGGCCGATTGTCGCCGTGGACCTCCGGAGTTGCGCGCTCGCCGCGCTATATCGAACTTGAGAATGGTGAAATTTTGCGTCTCCACGGCAATCATCTCGTGAACATCACCCAATCGTTCGACGAACAGCGCCTGGTGGCCTGGGAGATTCCGGCGGATCTCGCCGACGCAATCACCTACGAACCCGGAGCTCCAATCTGGATCCCGTATAGCCGTCACGTCAACGCAGTTGCGCCGGAAACCATGACGCGTGCGCCGGTGAAGCAAGTTGTCGATTTGTATTGCAATGAGAAGGAATCACCCGAAATCGTGGCGGCGAGAGCGGGAGGAAGGCGCACAAACGTGGTGCGACGCGCGGAGCAACTGCTCGCCGCGCTCGACCAAGAAATTGCCGTGCTCCCGATCGACGCAACGGGGATCAATGTGGAAATTTCGCCGTGGCAGGTTCGCTCCGTTGCAAGCGCGCCCTCGAGACTGCGATGTGGTCGCCTCGTCGACGGGGTCGACAGCAAATCGCTATTCGCGGCTCGGCCGTTTCTTCAAAGCGTTGTGGCGCTCGATGAACACGGTCAACAACTCGCGTTATGCAACGGTACCAAGGGATTTGAGTACACGGTGTCTCGAAGCACCGGCGAGGAGCGGCGGTACAGCTATGGCGCGCTTGCGGCGGAATCACCCGTGGCGCTCGCACGCGGAGAAATGTTCACTGCGCTCGACTCGAGCGGTCAGTCAATGTCGTTTGGACCAATTACCGAGATCTATACGCTCGAGCAAATGCCCGTTGCATTCGAGCATCTCCGACCGCTGCATCGAGCGGCGCTGGTTGCAGAACTTGGATCTGACCGCGCCCCGGTACAACCCGTCATGAACCGCTGATCCGCTAGCTCGTTAGTCCGCAGCACTGAAGCACTGAAGCACTGCAGCGGGGCTTCGCATTCGCGTTGGTCGTACCTTGCGAACAGCTGGCGAATCGCTAATCTGCCGGCGCCACAACAGCGGAGGCAATGCGTGATTGAAGTTCGCGGGCTCAGCAAAAAATATGGATCGGTGGCTGCGGTGCACGATCTCAGTTTCTCGGTAGATTCTGGGCGAGTGACGGGTTTCCTCGGTCCGAACGGCGCCGGCAAATCCACGACGATGCGCATGATGCTTGCGCTTGATCGCCCGAACGCAGGCACGTGCACGTTCGACGGCACGCCCTATCGGGAATTGCGCCGACCCGCACGTGTCGTTGGCGTGTCGCTGGACTCCACCCAATTCCATAAAGGGCGCAGCGCTCGCAATCATCTTCGTTGGCTCGCTGCGGTCAGTGATATTGATCCCAAACGCATCGACATTGTGCTCGACCTCGTTGGTCTCACCGATGCCGCAGATCGACGGGTGGGGGGTTTTTCGCTCGGCATGAAGCAGCGCCTTGGGCTCGCCACGGCGTTGCTGGGTGATCCCCAAGTGGTGATCTGTGACGAGCCGGCCAACGGTCTCGACCCCGCAGGCATTTCTTGGTTACGCGAAATGTTTCGTCATCTTGCGTCGGAAGGTCGCACGGTTTTCGTGTCGAGTCATCAGCTCGCCGAAATGGCGCAAACCGCCGACGATCTCGTCGTCATTCGCAAGGGTGGACACCTGGTGTCGCATACCACGCTCGCCGAGTTTGTTTCGGCAGGAACCCGCGAAACTGTCCGCGTGCGTTCGCCGCAAGCCACCCTGCTGGCTCAAGAGGTCACTCGGCAAGGGGCGGTCGTTGGAAACGTTGGCGACGATGCGTTCACTGCAACCGGAATGTCGTCCGATCAGATTGGCGAAATCGCCGCACAACATGCGTGCGTGTTGTATCTGCTTGCACCCGAATCCAGTTCTCTCGAACGGGTCTTTCTTGAAGCGACCGGCGAAGCCGATGCCGTGGCCGCTGAATCAGAACGAGCGAAGGGATTACTCCGATGATCGGACAAGTTCGTGCGGAATGGATTAAATGGCGTTCGCTGCGCAGCAGCTTCGCCCTTCTGACAACAATCCTGCTCTTGTCGGGAATTTTCGCGACAATCGCTGCCCTAACGTTCCACTCGAACGACACGGCGAAAGCGTTGGACGTCGTCGATGGCAACCCAATCTTCGTTTCGATGTTTCTCGGACTCATAGGCGCCTTGTTGATTTGCTCGGAGTATTCACAAGGCACCCTCACGCCAACGTTCCTCAGCACGCCGCGAAGGATTCAGGTGCTGGCGAGCAAAGTGCTCTTCGGAGTAGTGCTGGCGCTTGGTATTGCGCTCGTTGCACAGCTGTTCGCATTTCTTGTGGGGTCCCTGTTGTTAGCGCGCGATGGAGTGTCGATCGCGTTGTCCGACCCAGGAGTAATCCGCCAACTCGCGGAATCAACCCTTTTTGCTGCGTGCGGTGTGATGTTTGGGCTCGCGATCGGGGTGGTGTTGCGCCAAACCGTCGCTGCGGTTGTGATCTGTATTACATGGCCGATTCTGATTGAGAGCCTGCTGGGGGCTTCCCTGCCAAAGAACCTGCAATCGTATTTGCCGTTCAATGCCCTTCGAGCGTTGTTGTCATCAGTGCAGGGTCCCGATGGTTCCGGTTACGCGCTTTCGCCGCTTGGCGGCGTGGCTGTGTACTTCGCGTGGATCGCGATTCTCATGGTGGTTGGCGCGTGGTTTATGAATCGCGCCGATGCGAAATAGCTGCGGAAGGATCTTCGAGGGCACCGACTGCCGGCGTGGTCGGGATACCGCCCGTAAAGAAGAGCGCGACAACCGTCAACATGGCGAGCACGGCGAGGGCCATGCGTAATCCGGCGAGACGCGCGTTCGTGTTTTGTTCGAGGATTGCCGTGCGGACATCCGTGGGCGTACCGGCTTCGGTGAGCACCGTTTCTAACTGGGCGTCTGAAACAAACGGTGCACCGGAATCGAGCGTGACCGAGGCCTGATCCGCGATTGCTTGTGGCACACGCGAATCGGCGGCCAGACCCGTGAGCAACGTTGAGGTAAGTGCGGCAATCAAGATGGCTCCAGCGAGTGCCGTGCCGATGGACGCGCCCAAGTTGGTCACGGTGTTTTGTAGCCCCCCAACTTGAGCGGCTTCCTCATCGGCAACCGCCGAAACCGTAACGCTGCCGAGTTGCGAAGCGAGCGCCCCCATACCGAGCCCGGCCAGAAGCAGCGGCAGGAGCACGATCTCCGGGCCGGAACCAATATCGAGTGCGCCCATCAGAATCACGACGCCCGCGAGCAGTGCAACAAATCCAATGCGAACGATCCGCCGCGGAGATGCGTGGGGCCAAATGCGCGGCACGAGTGCGGCGGCGGCGAGTAGTCCGATCGACAGCGGCAAGATCCGGATGCCGGTGGCGATGGTGCTCAGTCCGAGTGCGACCGCGAGGTACAGCGGCACGACAAAAAACAAGCCCATTTGAACCAAGAACTGAAAGAAAAACGCGAAGAGACCAGCCCGGAGTTGCGCGTGCTCCAGAATTTGGAGTCGCACGAGTGGCGCGCCGCCCGTGCGTTCGAGTCGTCGCTCCCATGCGGCAAACGCGAGGAGTAGCACCAGACCGCTCAAGATCATCCAGACCACGAGCGACAGGCCGAGGAACGAGGGCGCGTCGCCTTTGGGGCGCACGAATCCCCAGGACCCGGCGCGCAAGATTCCGTACACGATCAATCCCAACGCGGCGGCAGAAAGCGCGGTGCCGATGAGGTCGAGCTTCGCTGGCGTACCGGGAGCGGCTTGCATCTTGCGGCTGAGCAACAAGATGACCAACACCAACACGACCTCTCCGGCGAAGACGAGCCGCCACGAGAAATACGTTGCACACAACCCGCCGATGAGTGGGCCAACGGCAATGGCAATTGCGGCGGATGCTGCGATTGCGCCGTACGCCTTCGGCCGACCGGGCGCCGGAACATTGGAGGCAACGAGCGCGACAACGGCAGGCAGAATGAGCGCAGCGCCAATGCCTTCCAGCAGCGACCAGCCGAGGAGCAAGACCGCAAGGTTGGGAGCCAGCGCGGTGGTGAGTGAACCGGCGCCGTAGATCACGGCGCCGATCGAGAAGGCCCGTTTGCGACCCCAGATCTCGCCGAGTCGACCCCCGGTGATCATGAGGGTTGCCATCACCAACGTGTACGCCGTGATCGCGGTTTGGATACCGGTCACGGTGGTGCCGATGTCGTTGGCAACCTGCGCGATCGAGACGTTCATGACCGAGCTGTCGAGGGCCATGAGGAATTGGCCCGCACATAGGGTGAGCAGCACGATTCCCGCGCCGGCCGTTCGAACCTGTTGCGCCGATGGAGAGGTCATCCGGCTCCTTTCGCGTTGCGCAGCATAGGAAGGCTCACCCCGGCCGTGAATCCCGGCGGGTCCGGCAGCGCCCGGACGGGCACGGGTCCCGGGGGAGTAGCCTTTCCCCACCGTGAACACATTTCAGCGGGGTGCCTCATGCCGGGCACAGTGATCGTCGGAACCCAATGGGGTGACGAAGGCAAAGGCCGATTCACCGACAACCTGGCGCAGGAAAGCGACTACGTCGTGCGCTACCAGGGTGGCCATAACGCCGGGCACACCATCATGGTCGGGGAAGAACAGTTCAAGCTCCAGCTCGTGCCAAGCGGTGTGCTGTATCCGCACGTCACCCCCATCATCGGTAACGGCGTCGTCGTCGATCCCGAAGTGCTGCTCGCCGAGCTCGACATGCTCGCAGTGAAAGGCATTGACGTTTCGAAGTTGCGCGTCTCGGGGCACGCGCATCTGATCATGCCGTACCACCAAGAGCTCGACCGATTGACCGAGCGATACCTCGGAAAATCCAAACTCGGGACTACCAAGCGCGGTATCGGACCGACGTACGCCGACAAAGCATTGCGCGTTGGTATTCGCATGCAGGACCTATTGGATCCAAAGATCTTTCGCGAAAAGCTCGACTTGGTCTTGCGCGAAAAGAACGGCACGCTCACCAAGGTGTACAACCGTCTACCGATCGATGCTGACGCAGTCGTCGCGAAGTACCTCGCGATGGTTCCGCGCCTCGAGCCCTACATTGCCGACACGGTGCATTTGGTGCATGAGGCGCTTGGGCGTGGCGAACGTTTGTTGTTCGAAGGTGCACAAGCCACGTTCCTCGATCTTGATTACGGGACCTATCCGTATGTGACCTCCAGCAACCCGGTTGCCGGTGGCGCATGCACGGGTGCCGGTATCGGGCCTCGTGACATTGAGCGCGTGGTCGGCGTCGCCAAGGCATACGTCACGCGCGTGGGTTCTGGTCCGTTCCCGACAGAACTCTTCGAGGGCGATGCTGTCGGTGATCTCCTTGTCGATCGCGGTCACGAGTACGGCACCAACACCGGTCGCCGTCGCCGTCCGGGCTGGCTCGACGTTGTGATGTTGCGCCACGCCGCGCGCCTCAACACCTGTTCCGAACTCGCGATCGCAAAACTCGACGTGCTGACTCCGCTGTCGGAAATCCAGGTCTGTGTCGGGTACCGCGGCGAAGATGGCACGGCCTACGACCACATGCCGTACCACCAGTCGGTGCTGCACAAGGTCACCCCGATCTACGAAACGCTTCCGGGCTGGCAAACCGATATTGCGGATGCGCAATCCTTTGACGAGTTGCCGAAGGCCGCGCAGCAATACATCACGTTCATCGCCGAACAGGTGGGTGTGCCGGTGCGGTTCGTTTCGGTGGGTCCGGCCCGTCATCAGTGCGTGACACTGCCGGCGTGACGACGCGCGTTCTTGTCTTGGGCACCGGCGGACGCGAACACGCGCTGGCCTGGAAGCTCGCGCAGTCCCCGCTCGTCGATGCAGTGTTCTGCGCACCCGGGAATCCCGGTACCGCGCGTGTGGCAACCAACGTGCCATGCGACATCACCGACAACGCGGCCGTAGTAGCGCTCGCCAACACGCTCGACGTTGCGCTCGTTGTCGTCGGCTCCGAAGTGCCGCTCGTCAATGGCGTGGTGGATGCGCTCGAAGGCGCCGGACGCGTGGCGTTTGGCCCGCGTGCAGCCGGGGCACGCCTCGAAGGCTCGAAGGCGTGGATGAAGGAAGTGTTGACGCGCGCCGGCGTTCCCACCGCGCGCTATGCCCGCTTTGGATCAGGGCAAGAAGCCGAAGCGTTTGCGTATCTCGACTCGATGCACGGCGGGTATGTCATCAAGACCGATGGACTCGCCGCCGGCAAAGGTGTCGTTGTTACGACATCGCTCGACGACGCACGCGCCGCCGTGCGCGCGTATCTCTCTGGCGATGCGTTCGGTACTGCTGGCGAGACACTCGTGATCGAAGAATGCATGACCGGTCCCGAGATTTCGTTGCTCGTGCTGTGCGACGGTAACGGCGGTGCGATTCCGCTTGCGCCCGCGCAGGACCACAAACGCGTTGGGGATGGCGATACCGGACCGAACACGGGAGGCATGGGCGCATACTCGCCCGTTGCGCTCGCGGATACTGCGCTCGTGGACGAGGTCATGGCCAAAGCGATTCGTCCGACGCTGGACGCGCTCGCCGCCGAAGGGATTACCTATCGCGGCGTTTTGTACGCGGGCCTGATGTGTACGCCTGACGGTCCGAAGATGCTTGAGTACAACGTGCGCTTTGGGGATCCCGAATGCGAAGTGGTTGTTCCCCGCCTCACCTCTGATTTGTATATGCACTGCCTCGAAGCCGCGCAGGGCCGCCTCGAAACGCCGATCACCTTCACCGACGACGTTGCCGTCACCGTGGTGGGCGCGGCGCCGGGATATCCCGATTCCCCGCACATCGGCGACGTGATCTCGGGGCTTGCCGCAGCTGAAGCGGTTCCGGGTGTCACGGTGTTTCATGCGGGCACCCGAGCCGATGGTGATGCCGTAGTGACCGCCGGCGGACGCGTCGTGACCGTGACCGCGCTGGGCGTCACCATCGACGAAGCGTGCGAACGGGCCTACACCGCGATCGGGCACCTCTCGTGGCCCGGAATGCAATACCGTCGCGACATCGCTTGGCAGTCCCGTAAGGAGTACGCGTGATCCGGCGCTATCAGCTTCCCGAAATCGCAGCGTTGTTTACCGACGAAGCGCGCTACGGCACCTGGCTCGAAATCGAAGTGCTTGCCACTGAGGCATGGGAAAAACTCGGTGTGGTGCCGTCGGATGACGCCGAGGCCATTCGCAGTCGCGCCGGTTTCGATGTCGCCGCGATCGAAGCGCGCGAGCGCACCACCGAACACGATGTTGCCGCGTTTGTTGATGTGGTGCAGGAGCGTGTTGGTATGCCGGCGGGCGCGTGGGTGCACTACGGCCTGACGTCCTCCGACATCGTCGACACAGCACTCTCGGTGACGCTCGTGCGCGCGCTCGACCTCATCATTCCTGCGTGTACGCAACTGCGTGACGCGGTGGCGCGCCAAGCGCGTCGGTATCGCGACACGCCGATGGCAGGGCGTACCCATGGCATTCACGCGGAGCCCACGACCTTTGGTACCAAGCTTGCGTTGTGGGCACTGCAGCTCGACCGGGATCGCGAACGCCTCGTGCGCGCCCGGGCCGGCATTGCGGTCGGCAAGCTCTCCGGCGCAGTAGGCACCTATTCCAATGTCGATCCCCAGGTCGAAGCGTTTGTGTGCGAGCGCCTCGGGCTCACGCCCGTTCCCGCAACGCAGGTGATTGCGCGCGATCGTCACGCCGAAGTGCTGTACGCGTGCGCGAGCGCCGCCGGAACCGTGGAGAGTGGAGCACTCGAAATTCGTCACCTGCAGCGCACCGAGGTGGGCGAAGTGCAAGAGCCGTTCCGCGCCGGCGCGCAAAAAGGCTCGAGTGCCATGCCGCACAAGCGCAACCCCGTGAAGTGTGAGCAACTCTGCGGTCTCGCGCGCGTCCTGCGCGGCGATCTCATGGCCGGGCTCGAGAACGTTGCCCTCTGGCACGAGCGGGACATCTCGCATTCGTCCGTAGAGCGCATCGTGCTTCCCGATGCACTGCAACTCACGTACTACATGCTGGTGAAGTTCCGCGATGTCGTGGAGGGAATGGCGGTCTTCCCGGACCGCATGCGCGAAAACCTTGACCGGTCGTACGGACTCGTTTTTAGCCAGCCGGTCCTGCTCGCGTTAGTAGCCAACGGCTGTGCGCGCGACGACGCGTACCGCATTGTGCAACGCAACGCGATGGCAACCTGGGACACCCGCCGACCATTCCGCGATGTGCTCGAAGAAGATCTGGAAGTGCGCGCCGTGCTTGATGCAGCGACACTCGACGCGTGTTTCGACCTCGAGGCGGCGTTGTCCCATATCGGCAACACGTTTGACGCGCTCGGCGCCGTCGTGCCGGAGTAGTCGTGGCTACAACGTTGCCGCACGTGTATTCGGGCAAGGTGCGCGACCTGTATGACGCCGGCGCGGACCATCTCATGATGGTGGCATCGGATCGCATTTCCGCATTCGACGTCATTATGAGCGAACCGGTACCCGACAAGGGCCGGGTACTCACTGCGGTGTCAGCGTTCTTTTTTGCACTCACGCGCGACGTCATTCCGAACCATGTCGTTGCGGTAGATCCTGCAGCGTTTCCCGCCGGGGCGGATTCTGCGTGGGCGGGGCGAGCGATGCTGGTGGCGCGAACCACGCCGGTACGTATGGAATGCATCGTGCGCGGCTATCTCTTTGGCGGCGCCTGGCGCGAATACCAAACGCAGGGCACCGTCAATGGCGCAGCGTTTCCACCCGGCATGCACGAAGCAGATCTGTTGCCGGTACCGATCTTTACGCCATCGACCAAAGCGGAGACCGGGCACGACGAACCG
>JBMOIW010000024.1:0-23630 GCA_049317145.1 Acidimicrobiia bacterium | reverse complement strand
GGTGTGGCAACCTCGGCGCGCCATGCCACCACCTCTGGAAAACCCCAAAGGTGCGCAGCCGCTGCATGAGATACCACCGCACCAGGACCGGCGACTGCCAACATCGACTCGAGTTGGTGCACCCGGTCCAACGGCAATACGTCGGGTGACGCAGGAGGAGCACAGTTGCCCGGGGTGGGTAACGAGCGACCACCTTCCACAATGCGTAGCGGCGCAGTGCGCGGCGCCAAAACTTCGGAAACAACCATTTCATCGACCTCTCAGCTATTCGGACTTGGCGTCCGCGCGAGCGGTGGACGATTTGGCGCGGCGGCATCCTGGCGCAGCCGCTCACCAATTGCAAGAGGCAGATGCGGTTGGGGCGATATCGAGAGGCCGGTCGCCATTGCGTGCAGTCCGACATCTCCAAGGAGGTTTCCGCAGGCCGTTTCGCAGCGCCGCCAACTACGTTTGCGTCCATGACACTCGAAGAGTTTCATAACCCGCAACTTGTCGCGTTGTTCGAGACGGTGAATCAGTACGATCCCGGCACGCAACCCGATTGCTACTTGGCTATTGCGCAATCCGTTAGCGCAGGGAGCGTCATTGATCTGGGGTGCGGGAGCGGAACCGTCACGCAGGTCTTTGCGAGTTCGGGCCTTAAAATTGAAGCTGTCGATCCGTCGGCGCCACTCATTGCGTTGGCACGACAACGCAGAGGTTGTGAGCGCGTCCGATGGATTGTCGGTACTGCTTCGGATATCGGAACAACCGACGCGGACTTCGCCATGATGACCGGGCACGTTGCCCAGTTCTTCCTTGATGATGACGAATGGAACGCAGCGCTTGCGGCATTGCGCACTGCGCTGCGTCCCGGCGGTCTTCTCGTGTTCGAGTCGCGCAATCCGGAGGCGCGGGGTTGGCACGAGTGGGTACCGGCAAATACGAGAACGGTGCACGATCCCGCCGTAGGCGCGATCACCCATTGGTCGGAGTGGCACGACATCGACGAAAACCATGTGGTGCGGTACACGAATCACTATCGCATCGAAGCGACTGGCGAGGTACTCGTCGCGCACGCCGCGCTGCGCTTTCGCAGTGCAACCGAATTGTGCGACTCATTGACCGCAGCAGGATTTGTTGTTCGTAGCGTGTGGGGCGATTATGCGGGCGCGCCCGCGAGCGCGTCACGACCCGAACTCGTCGTGACTGCCGAACGCCGCTAAAAACCAAGCGCCATGGGGCCAAGGCCGGCGGTCATTACCGCCGAAGGAACTCGCAGACCGCGACGAGTACCGCCCTCACCCTGACGCGCGCGGCGCACGGATGGAGACCATTGAGCAATGGGCTGGAAATCCTGGCAATCCAAGTTCATATCCCTGCGCTCGATGCCGATAGGCCGATCATGTGGATCAGTTGGCAATTTCGAAGCGCGCTACTCCTGAACGCATGTGTCGCGGCATTTGGGCTTTCGACAAACATGATGAACACACTTACCTCGGATAACTCAGATCTTCCTGGCCTCGGTGACAAGGTGTTCGACGAGTTCACCTACTTCACGATTCAGGTCACCTGGGTCGTGCTCGTCGTCTGTGTTGCCTATGCGATTCGGCCATCCCGGGACACACCCCTGTGGCGTACGCTTCGCTTCGTGGCCTTGGTCGGTATCACAATGACCGGCATCTGTTACTACGCATTGGTAGCGAGCGAGTTGCACTACACCGGAATTATTGCGGTCGGAGATGTTTGCGCACACGTCGTGTCCCCCATTCTTTACGTCGGCACCTGGCTGGTGTTCGGACCCCGGGGCCAAGCGCGATGGAGTGGCGTGCTCGCGATAGTCGGCTACCTCATTGCGTGGACGGTTTTTACACTCGCGCGGGGCGAGTTCACCGGCCTGTACCCGTACGGATTCACCGACGCCCGTGCCAATGGGTACGTATCCGTGCTTACGATGTCAGCAGTGCTCACGATATTTGGAGCCGTTCTCGGCATCGCTGCGCTCGGGCTCGATCAACGCTTCACTCGCAGGCACGCCACCACAGGCGTCAACCCAACGACGCCATCCGTTGCCAACGGCAAACCCCACCCTTGATCCACTCCATCGGCGCTTCACAACCCGGTGCTGCGCAGCCAGCACGGCTAGGCCGGGTGTCCCCCACACGGGGAGATCTCGGGAGCATTGCCCAAAAAATGTTCATCCAACGTGTCCGGTGGCTCCGTATCTGTGGTGATGCAGGTGCGTTTCCCAAGCCCAGTTACATCCGGCGTAGTGTTGCGACACTGCCCTATGACCGCGCTCGATGATTCCGCACTCGTTGATCTGATCGCGGCGCAGGATCGCGCCGCGCTCGCCGAAACCTACCGACGCCACGCGGATGTGGCCTTTGGGTTGGCGCGACGCATCCTCAACGATCGCATGCTCGCCGAAGATGTGGTGCAAGAAGTTTTCACGCGTCTGTGGAACAACCCCGGGCGATTTGATCATGCACGCGGCTCACTGCGCTCGTTTGTCATGGCAGATGTTCATGGACGCGC
This sequence comes from Acidimicrobiia bacterium, assembly GCA_049317145.1. Classification (GTDB taxonomy): domain Bacteria; phylum Actinomycetota; class Acidimicrobiia; order IMCC26256; family JBMOIW01; genus JBMOIW01. The sequence continues at coordinate 21,113 of JBMOIW010000024.1, read as the reverse complement.
GGTTGATGTGATTCGGGCGGAGAGTGCCCGATATCGACGGGAAGCAACCGTGGCGGTGCCTGAGGTTGATGGCGCGGACCTCGAGCGAGAGGTCATCGACTTGGTCCAAGCGGACGCAGTCCGCACTGCACTTGCGCAACTCGAACCCGAGGAACGCACCCCGATTGAACTCGCGTATTTCGGAGGACATACCTACCGGGAAGTCGCGGTGCTGTTGGCAACACCGGAAGGGACAATAAAGAGCCGGATTCGCAGCGGACTCGCGCGATTTCGGTCACTGCTCACCGAGGCGGGGTATGTGCGATGAATGAGGAGATGCGTGACCTCATTGCAGCGTGGGCGCTTGATGCAGTAGACGACGCAGACCGCGCCCGCGTAGAAGCGTTACTCGCACAAGACCCGCACGCCCGCGCCGAAGCCGACCATTGGAAGGAGACGGCGGCGTATCTCGCCTTGGCAGACAACGACGCTCGTGAGCCGGTCAACACGGTGGTGTGGGATCGCATCGTCGCTGCCACTGGTGCGACACCGGGAGTTTCGGCGGGCGAAATGGCGGATACGCTCACAACTCGGGCACCAGCGATCGTGCACCAACCTCGCCGGTGGGTGTGGGTCGGTGCCGCAGTGGCAGCCGCAGTACTCACACTCGTCATGGGAATTGCCATCGGGAATGCGCAACAAAACCCGACGCAAAAAGCGGCGCAGTGGTCGTACGCCGAACGCAACGGGCAGACGGTGACGCTGCGGGACAACGAAACACCCCTGGCGCGCATTGCGGTGCTCCCCGACGGTACCGGCGTTGTGCACAACGATGCGCTGCCCACGCTCCCGGAGGGCAAGACGTATCAGCTTTGGGCGGTCGTCGAGGAACCGGCAACTTCCGTCGTAATTTCTGCCGGCGTGCTCGGCCGTGAGATCGCGGACGCCCCCATTTCTTTTGCGGGTAAGCCGTCGCGTTTTGTGCTCACCGTAGAAGACGCGCCGGGAGTGGCCGTGTCGCAACAGCGAGCGACGGCCGCCGGAACAGTGGCGTAACGACCGGTGCACGAAACATTTCATAAATTTTGATCATCCAGGATTGCGCCGGCTTCGAATAGACCATGATGGTTCCGATTGGCGGAATCAACACGAAGGGATTTACGAATGATTCGTCGCACGAAGCTCGCAATGGTCGCTGGCGTCGCCGCTACCGGACTCCTCCTCGCTGCCTGCAGCTCGGACAAGACATCCACGTCATCGGACGCAAGCACGAAAGATGTGTCCACAACCATGATGACGTCCGCACCGGCGAAGATGTCGCTTGTTGAAATTGCTGCGTCGAACCCAGATTTTTCGACGCTCGTCACGGCAGTGAAAGCCGCCGGACTGGTGGGCACGTTGTCAGGAACGGGGCCGTTCACCGTGTTCGCACCGACAAACGAAGCATTTGCGAAGTTGCCTGCCGGAACGCTCGATACGTTGCTGAAGCCAGAGAACAAGCAGACCCTGACCAACATCTTGACGTACCACGTCGTTGCGGGAGAAGTATTGGCCAAGGACGTCAAGCCCGGCAAAGTCAAGACCGTGAACGGTGCAGAACTCACGATCTCGGTTGAAGGCGGCAAAGTGTTCATCACGGACGGCAAAGGCCAAAAGATCGAAGTCGTCAAGACCGACATTCAGGGCTCGAACGGAGTCATTCACGTCATCAACGGCGTGTTGCTTCCCGCCTAGCTCGGCACAGCACCCCTTCCCCCAAAGGAGTGCGGCAATAACGATGCCCCAGTTTCGACTGGGGCATCGTGCTGTTCTGCGCTCGAACGCTACGGCCTCGCAGCCGCACAACACCACGCCACGCTCCAGGTTGTCCCGCTACGCTTCGCGCCCATGCGCACTCGAGTTCTCGTCTTGCCCGTTGCCGTCGTCGCCGCCGCTGTACTCGGCGCGTGTAGTGCATCAACGTCATCGTCCGCTCCGACCACGACGAGCGCCGAAAAGGGCGCACCGGCGACGGTAAACCCGTCGACAGAAACTGGGCTCACCTTCGATCCGGGATATCGCCTCCAGCCTTCCGACTTCGGGGTACCGGCCGGACAACCAGTGGCCGATGTCAGCGTCATCCAACTCCCCGACGGGTCGGTACGCGCGTATGTTTTTGCGCAAGGCAAAGGCATCGTGAGCGCTACAAGTAAAGACGGGATCACGTTCACTCCCGAACCTGGCGTGCGTCTACGCGACGGCAACGGCATGCCCCGCGCAATGCGCCAACCCGACGGATCGCTGTTGTTGTTCGCCATCAGCGGCGGGGGCGTAAACGGCTGGACATCAACCGACGGACTCACGTTCACCCAGCAGGCCAACAACCGCATCAACCCGCCGGCCGGCGTCCCGCAAATTTCGGGCGTGTCAACGCCGGTGCGCACCAAGGACGGGCGCTGGCGCGTCTATTTCTCGGACCTGCCCATCCCCGGCGAGGGACCCAAACCGCACACCGTGTACTCGGCAGTATCTCCGGATCTTGCAACATGGACAGTCGAACCCGGCACGCGCATAGGCGGTGGCACAACCGTCGCGTCTGGCGAACATCCCGACGCCATCGCGGCCGATGACGGCACCGTGACAATGTATTTCTTCGTGAATAACCCCATGGATTTATGGTCCGCCACCTCCGATGATGGCCTGACATTTTCCAACGCGCAGGCACTCAAGCTCAACTGCAACGATCCGAGCGTGCTGCAACGCGCCGATAGCGTCCGCAAGATGTACTGCGGCCAGTTCAAAGAAGGTCTCGGCGGAGTAGTGCTCAGCGCGACCCTCTGACCGCTCGCGAAAAGGTGTCGGCGGTCAGCCGACAGTCCGTGGGTCGCCCACGTCGCAACACCGCCAACGCAGAGTTCCTCAATTCTGAACTACTGCGGGCGGGTTCAAAGCCAATGCAATTGCGCGCATCCAAGCCAGCAGCAACCGCGGCAACGATTGGTCGACGTGTCGGGCTAACTGCCGAGCACCGACATGAACCGACGGTAATCCCGGGCGCAACGGGCGATGACCGCCGGCCTTCCGATCGGTGAATAGCTCGCGAACCCGCACTGATGAGCCACGGAGGCAGGCGACGCGCCCGCAAGCATGGCGATGACGCCAAACGAGGAGTTGTCATGTCCGCGCATACCGAACGCATTGCATTCGAAGAACTCATCGGGTCACCCCGCCATGCGGCGTTCCCGCAAGGGGTAAAATCCGCGCCACCGACGCTGCACGATGCGCAACAAAACGTGGTGCTTTGGACTCGAGTGCTCCCGATCAACGACGAACGCAGCGTCGCCGTGCGCATGCGAATCTGGCCAGACAACAGCACCCCGAGCGGACCGGGCAGCCAGTTACGGGACGGTATTGCGCAGAGTGATCACGACTACACCGTGCGCGTCGCCGTTGATGGGCTCACGCCGGGCACCCGATACCGCTATCAGTTTGAACGGATACCCGATGGTGCGGTAAGCGAACTCGGCGCAACCCACACGCTGCACGCCACCACGGATCACTGTGTCATCGGGTTGTCGAGTTGCCAAGCGCGCGCCGGCGGACATTGGACCGCCTATCGCGAAATCGCTCGACAAGCCTTGGACTTGTTCCTGCATGTCGGGGATTACATCTACGCAGAGGATCCCCTCGTGTTTCCGGTCCGCCAACGCCACTGGCATCCGGACCCCACAGGGCATGCACGCGATCTCGATGCGTATCGCGAAAAGTGGCGAGAGTACGGACGCGACCCACACCTCCAACGCGCCCACGCAACGACACCATTCGCGTACACGTGGGACGACCATGAGTTTGAAAACAACTGGAACGGCGGAGTGACCCCACCAGAAAAACTCACGCAGTTTGATGCTGCCCAGCAAGCAATGTTCGAATACATGCCGCTCCTGCGCGACCCTGAGGCACCCGGTCGCACCTACCACACGCTCCGCTTCGGCGAGCTCGTCGAGGTGTTCGTCACCGACGGTCGGCAATATCGAATCCCGGGCGAAACAATGCTCGGCGAAGCGCAATGCGACTGGCTGCTCAACGGGCTGCGTACCTCGACGGCGACCTGGAAACTCGTCGTGTCCTCGACCGCCTTTACGCGCCTCGACAAGGACCACGCAGATTCGTGGACGGGCTTTGCGCCCGAGCGAGAAGCAATCCTTACGTTCTTGCATACACACCGCATCGACAACGTCATCATCGGTTCGGGAGACACGCACGTTGCGTATGCAACCGATCTCGAACTCGGCTTCGAACGCGATGGTGTTCCTGCAAGTGCGCAGGACGCGATCCCGGTTGGGGTCGAGGTGTGCGGCGGTGCGATCTCATCGCCGGCGTCATCGCGTTCTCTTGCTCGCCCGCATCTCAACTTCATCGAAGAACACCACAACAGTTGGGCAACGTTTGCCTTCACGCCGAACGAAGCGCACATCGATTTGCATTTTGTGGAAACGGATCGTCCCAATGGCCGATACCTCGGCGCGCAATCGTTTCGCGTCGCTGCAGGCGCGCGATCGCTCGAAATGCTCTCGTCTCCGCACCTCGCTATGGCGCGCCCGGTTGAGCCGCTCGGGATTGTTCGCTAAGCGACGCTCGCACAACAATTGCGCGCGTCACACACATCGGCGGCGTGCAAAGCGAATGCCCGCAGACATCGCTGCGACGTCGTTGCTTCAGTCGAGATTGCGCTGGCGTCCGACACGCGCAACCCGACGGGCGTGCCGAGCTTGCGCATACGCGATGAGGCGATCACACAGCTCCGGATACGAAACCCCGGAACATTCCCATAACCGGGGAAACATCGAAATCGACGTAAACCCCGGCATCGTGTTGATCTCGTTGACGACGACACCCATCCCGTCCGGACGATCGTCGTAAAACATATCCACACGGGCGAGACCCTCTGCACCGATGGCTCGGAACGTATCGCGTGCCAGCCGCTGCACGATGGCCGCCTCGTCTTGGGACAACACTGCGGGCGCGAGCAGTTGCGCGTTGTCGTCCTCGTACTTGTCGGCGTACGAATAGAACTCATCACCCGGAATGATCTCTCCGGGAACCGACACGGCAAGTTCGAGGTCGCCCAGGACCGCAACTTCGATCTCGCGCCCCTCCACCGCCGTCTCGCAAATCACCCATTCGTCGTAGCAATGTGCAAGCGCAATCGCATCGTCGAGCTCGGAGCGCGTCTTGGCTTTACTCACTCCGACCGAGGAACCCATGTTCGCGGGTTTCACGAAACACGGCAGGCCGAGCCGCGCCACGATTTCGTCGCGGCGCGTCGTATTCCACGTTCCGGCGCGCACCTCTTCGTAGGGTGTCAGCGGCAAACCCGCAGCTTGGAACGCACGCTTCATCATGCGCTTATCCATGCCAACCGCTGACGCCACCACCCCCGAACCGACGTAGGCAAGCTGGGCCATCTCGCACAGTCCTTGCATCGTGCCATCTTCTCCGAAGGGGCCGTGAAGCACTGGGAACACTACGTCGATGGCAATGCCTGGACGCTCGGGATCATCGATTGCGATTAGTGCTGGACGCGTCGGATCGGCGAGCAACGCCACGGCGGTGCCCGTCACCGGGAGTGCATCCGGAATTGCGTCGCCGCCTTTGCGGATGCACGCGCGCACATCCTCGTCGTAGTGCCAGGTTCCCGCGACCGAAATCCCGACCGGAATGACGTCGTACCGGTCGGGTCCCAGGGCCCGAGCAACGGCTGCTGCGCTCACACGTGACACGTCATGCTCGGCAGACTGGCCGCCAAAAAGCAATAGCACCGAACATCGTTCGCTCATCCCGCCACCTGTATCCATGAGCGTATGCCCACGCCCATCAAGAAGAGTCCGACCAGCCCGTAGATGAGTTCGCGGCGACCTTTCATGTAGCCGCGATATTGGTATGCAAGCCCAATCGTGATGAATGCCACGAACCCGTAGAACATGTGAAACCGCACGCCGTTCGATTTTGCGAGCGCGCTATTTGAGGCAACGATGACCGTGCCCACAAGCACCTGCAACAAAATCGCGCCCTCGGCAAACCACGTGGGCCACCACACAAATTTCTGCCTGCCCAGTGCCGGCACTCGCCACGCCACCACGAGCAGAATGCCGGCGAGCGCGTTTGCGCCAATCGCCACCCATCCCCACACCTGATGGAACGACAACAGTGCATTGACCACGATGCGATCCTTTCCCAGCGGACCCGGGCAGCTTCTCACGAGCTGGCCCAGTGGTGCGTTGCCACTGCGTCGCCCGAGCAGAAGCGATGCAGTGCACGAGACGCACGAATTTCCTCGCTAATCTCCCTGTCCTGTGACGAACCCGCCGAACAACAGCTTTTCTCCCGACGCGCCACTCCGTCGCTCCCCGGCCGCGCTGGTCAACGAGCTTCGCATTCCCGCCGAAGCGATCGCTCGCGCATTACACCGTTTGGGCTTGTCCCAACTCAGCCCGGCCGGCATGCCCGCCCCGCCCGCCGCGCTCCTCATCAAGCGCGCTCGTACGCTGGCGACCGAGCTGCAAGAGGTCATCGAGGAACTCATCACCTTGGCCGGACCGGTTCCTACCGGACCGGTCGCGCGGTTACGTCAAGATCGTCTTCCGGTGCGCATGCTCATTAACGAGGCTGCCGAGATTCTCGATCTCGATGATCGTGTGCAATTCGAAGGGCGCAGCGATTTGTCCGTCAATACGCATGTGCCGCGCTTGCAAGAGATCCTCATGAATCTCTTTGGCTTTGCCCGCCAACGCGCAGCGACGGGCATGCTGCAGGTCAACACAACCACGATTGGTCTTGCCGCCAGCATCGAGGTCTCCTGGCGCGATCCGTCTCCAGAGCGCGCGGGGCTTGAGGATCCGGATTCCGGTGTGCCACACCTGCGCGTGCTTGTTGCCTCGCTCGGTGGTCGCCTCGAACCGGTTTCGGAGGAAGGTCGCCTTGGGCTGCGCGTCCTGCTTCCCCAGCAACGAGCCCAAGATCGCAGCGACGCCGAACTCGAAGGCTGAAGCGGCGCCGTGCGCTGGGTGCAGTGCCGAAGGTCCTAAAAATTTGCGCCTCGGGTAAATCGCTTTAGTTGCGTGTACGCCTCGTCGATAACTACGTCGGAAATCACCGTCTGACGGGCTCGCGAGTGCCCGTTAGACAATTGCCGATGGAACGGCTCCCACGAAACGGCAAACCCGGGGAAACCCGGGGACGCAAAGCCACGGGCCTAAATCGCAGTCTGCGACATGGCAGCCGGGTCGCCGAACGGGGGACGAATGCGTCCCTCCTACAACTGCGTGGCCCGTGCGCGGGTACACGCATGCAGGATGGCTATGCGGTTTTTCATCAAGGCAATCTTCTTCGCGGGCTTGGCACTGCTCTCGCTGCCGTTCATCAGCACGGCCGCGAACGGTGACACGACCGGCGCCGGGATTGCCTTGGAGACGCCGAAAAACGCAACGCCCCTTTCGGCACCGATCACGGGAGTTGCCGGGTCATCCGAAGAACGCCTGATGGACGTTGTTCTCGTTGGCCCGGGTTCCGTCGGTGCACTCACCATGACCGTCGAGCGCACCCGCGCCTCGGCCCTGGACCAAGGCCCGCTGCAGTATTCGCTCGAGCGCTGCGATGCGGCATGGATGACAACGGGAACCACGTACGCCTGCCCGACCACGGCGCGCGTGCTCCGAGCTTCGGCTCCGCTCGATCCGCGTGCCGGCGTGATCGAACTCGGCGGAGTCGAGGCCGGAGCCGTCGCACACCTCAAGGTGCGTTTCTCGGTCGCTGCGAACGCCCCCGATGCCATTCGCGGGCAAAGCTCCGGCATCGAATTCAGTGTGACGGCGTCGCTCTAGTTCTCCTGGCACCGACAATGACATGTGCGTCGCGCACTGCGCGCCTGAGGCCCGCTGTACCGAGCACAGTCCGGGTCAAGCACGCGGCGAAAACGCTTGCGCAATATCGCCGGGCGAGTACGCCGGGACAATCTCATTGTGGACCGCGTACTGATACAGCGCAGCCCGATAAATGCCCGACAGCGCATTGACGAACAATGCAACGCCGACAATGCCGAGGCCGCCCAACCCGCACAACGCGACACCGACGACCGTCGCCGGTCCCATCACGGCAATCCCGACGAACAAAAGAATTGCGGCGGGGATAGATGCGACCATGCCGACAAGTCCAAAACCCATTTGGCCGATCAGATTTTCGCCCCAGGTACTTTTCAGTAACACTCCTGAGCGTTTCATAGCGGCGAATGGACCGCACCGCTCAAACACGATGACGGGAATGACAAGAAAGGTCAACACCGACCACGCTGCTTGCGCTCCTCGCCCCAGTACTGCACCCAGCAACCCAGACCTTTGGGTGATGGCGCGGACGAGTTGCACGACCGTTGCTTGTACCAGCGCCCAATACAACAGCAAATGCGAGAGTGACCAGGCGCTCGAGAACGCCTCCGCCACCGACATCTCGCGACCCGAAAGCACCGCAGTGGCGTTGATGACAAGCGCAGCCGAACATACCGTCGAGACGAACATCACCCCGATCAGCACCAGAAACCCAACGACCCATACCGCCAACGGCAACGTCATGGTGGCGCCCGACGTTTGGTCGGACGCAAGGCCGGTCGTGGTGACAATCCCAAGGCCAATTGCTAAGACCATGGCGTTGAGTACCAATGCACTCACGGGAAAGAGCACCAGCTTCGGAGAGATACGCAACACCTCGGCCGAGGATCGGGCAAGCTTCCACGAACGCTGAAAACGGTTCATGGCTCACAGTATGAACCACGCCCACGCACACCTGGGACCATCCCAGGTGGGGCTATTGCCCCCGGTGGTCGACGCACCGCCAAACTGGTCTCGGTGCGCTACATGCGGTTGAGGAGATCGGCCTTCTTGTACTCGAACTCTTCGGGCGAAATGATGCCCTGATCGCGCAGCTCCGCGAGTTGGCGAATCTGGTCGGGAACCGATGGCGCTGCGTGCCCTTCCGAGTTCGCGAACGCTGCGGCGGTGTACGAGGCCGTCTTGCGCACGTTGTTTTCCATCTGCCGATAGATCTCTTGTTGGACTTGATCGGGATTGCGCACGTTTTGGAAGTGCGACTGTCCATCTTTTCCGGCGGACTCAATCTCGAGATCGCCAGCGTGAATGATGCGTTCCCAGATTCCTTGGCTGAAGTTGATGTTGTTGATGCGCTCGAGCGGGATCTCGATCCCGCGCTTGGCGATCCAGCCGGTACGAAAGATCACTCGGTCGCTCGTGACAACAAAGTGGGTGTAGTTCCACTGGATGTACTCGACGAGTACCCAGAGCAACCACACGAACGTCCCGGCGAGAAACACCCAGCTCAAAATCTCGCGAATCTGGCCGTCGGTTTGCAGAATCAAAATGCCGGCGATGACGAGCACCACTCCGGTGAGCACGTGGTGCGCAAAATACCACCAGTGGGGCTTGAGATCGAGGGCGAGGACTTCGCCATCATTGAGTAACGATTGGTCGTACGGCATGGGCCACAGCGTAGGACACGCCGGCGGACACCGTCATCCATTCCGGCTGCACACGGGTGGCGTACTGCTAGCGATAGCGCTTGCGCGGGTGCACTGCCGCTGGTGATGCAACCCGGTCCAGAAACACCAGCCCGGCAAGGTGATCGAGTTCGTGCTGAATCGCTCGAGCCTCGAATGCGTTCGTCGTGATCTCGCGCGGCCGGCCGTCAATATCGAGGCCGCGCACCGTTATCTCAAATGCACGCACCACATCACCCGTGAGGTCGGGGACGCTCATGCATCCCTCACGCGCCAGGTGCGGCGTGTTGTGCGCGACCAGTACCGGGTTGAACAACATAAACGCGCCGTGGGACACGTCGGTCTTCGGATGGCCGGTGACATTGATCACAAACGCGGCAACGCTCACTCCAATTTGGTTCGCAGCAAGCCCGACGCAACCCGGGCTCACCGCCATCGTGGCAAACAATGCGTCGGCCAACGCCCGCTCGCCCGCGCCGACCTGCGTCACGGGCACGCACGGCTGCGCCAGCACCGGTTCTGGTATCCGAAGAACGGGATGTACCGACACGAACTACAACACGTCTGCTTGAACGGGATGCATGTGCGCCTCAACCGCGAGCGCCTGAGCGCAAGCCGCGAGTGCCGTGCGCACCGACTCCGGATCAAGTCCACTTGGCAACACAACTTCCAGGATCATGGTGTACACGAGAGCAGCCGCGTCACCAGTGACGTGCGTGCGTACGTCCGTGATGTTTACCGATGCGTTTGCCAGCGCAGTCGCGACCGCATGCACGATGCCGGGGTGATCAGCGCCATACACCGAAACGATGTACTGCATTCCGGCGATATCGCCGTCGGAGATATCCGCAATGGGCGCGACGTTAGTGATCACATTGCATGCCGCACCAGCGTCGTGTACCGCGCGTTCAAGTTGATGGACATCGTGCACCGCATCAACGATAAGCACCATTGCGAATTGGCCTGACAGGATCGTCATTGCGGTATCAGCAAGATTGCCACCGCATTCCGCTAATGCACCGGTAATTGCAGCAACAATGCCGGGACGATCACTTCCGAGTACCCACACTCCAACGCGCATGATGTCCTTTCATCGTGTTGCGAAAAGCGTAGTGACGCGCGCGCAACAACCTGTGCAACACCGCGCGACGCGTGTTCGCTTACACAAAACGCATGTACGCCCGTATTACCAAAGTCCCATTTCGAGCTCGAGCGATGGCGGAACCAGAATTCCCGACCGGCGCTCTGCTGCGTCCCGACCAGGGGCTCAACACCTTCCCGAGCCGCGGACTGGAATTGGGGAAAGACTGTGTACAGCACTGTGCACAACGCCGCGCCTGCTGTGGGCAACCCGCAGTTTTCTGGGGAGGACCATGGGTAAAACAAATTTCTTGCCAAACCCCTTGACGCTCGAAAACTGCAGGCGTACATTGCTCCACGCCAGCACGACCACGGGCTCGAACCGTAAGGAGCTTCTCCGAACGGATCGATCACCGAGCACCGACTGGTCGGTACGAAGCGAGCACACGGTGAGGCCCTCGGGAGCGGATCGGTAAAGCACTTCGGATCGGGTACACCGCCGGGTGTTCCGCAACGGCTTCGGCCGAGGCGGGGCGGCTTCGGAGTGACTCCTTCGGGAGTGAGTCCGGAGCAGACGAAGAGGCCGCCCGCAAGGGAGGTCGCCTCGGAACTGCAGGGGATACCGAGGGAGGCCCCGAGGAGATCGGAGCTGCGAAAGCAGTGAAGACTACTCGGGGCTTTTTCTTTTCTCCCGTGTACAACAACCCGCCCCATCCACCTCCCTGGCGATGCCCGTCAGCACGGCTCGCAAAAGCCCGTCAGTACGGTTCGCTACGGTGCCGGGATGACCACCGCTGAACCGCGTGAGGACCAACCAGGCCCGGACCGACCACGCGAGCGTTCCAACTCCGAGCAGAGTCCCGTGCTTATCGGGCTCGACGCAGAGCAGCGCGCTGCGGTGACAGCAACAGCGCCAGTCGTTGCCATCTTGGCTGGCGCCGGCTCCGGCAAGACGCGCGTGCTCACGCGTCGCATCGCATGGCGCATCACCACCAGCACTGCGGACGCGCGACACGTGCTCGCCCTCACCTTTACGCGCAAAGCTGCGGGCGAGCTCCAAACGCGCTTGCGTCGCCTCAACTTGCGCGACGGTGTGGTCGCCGGAACGTTTCACGCCATTGCGCTCGCGCAGTTGCGCCGACGCGCCGGCGAGCGCAACCAGGCGATGCCCAATCTGCTCGAACGCAAAGCGCGCATCCTCGTTCCGATCTTGGGTGATAACCGCGAGCGCGCAGCACTCATGGCCGCCGAAGTCGCGAGCGAAATCGAGTGGGCAAAAGCGCGCCTGCTCACTCCGGACCGCTACGTCAGCACCGCACTGCGAATGCAACGGCACACCCCCTACCCCGTCGATCAGATTGCCGAGTGGTATCGCGCCTATGAGCGCGACAAGAAACGCAAACGCCTGATCGACTTTGACGATCTGATCTGGTGGTGTGCCGACGCGCTCGATCAAGACCCAGAGTTTGCTGCCGCACAGCGGTTCCGGTTCCGCCACCTATTCGTCGACGAATTCCAAGACGTCACGCCGGCCCAATTCCGCCTATTGCGCGCCTGGATCGGCGAGCACATTGATCTGTGTGTGGTTGGCGATCCCGATCAAGCGATCTACGGCTTTGCGGGGGCCGACCCCGGATTGCTCGGACGCTTGGATGAGCAATTCCCCGAGGTGCGCACGGTGGAGCTCCGTACGAACTACCGCTCCACTCCCCAAGTCGTGCGAACCGCCCGGGCCGTGTTGCCCAATCCGCTGCACGGGACGCGCGCGGATGTGCACACTCCTGTCGCCGACGGCGCAACTCCTGAGGCGCATCGATTCGCCGACGATCGCGCCGAAGCCGACGGAGTCGCGCGCCTTGCCGTTGCCGCCCATCGCCGCGGCGTAGCTTGGCGGAACATCGCAATTCTGTTTCGGACCAACGCGCAATCAGCCCTCTTCGAAGAGGCGTTGCGCACGCATGCGGTTCCCGTGCGCATGCGCGGCGAACGACGCTTCCTCGATCGCCCTGAGGTCAAATCGGCACTCGAGTCGCTGCGCGAGTCCGCCCAACACGCGCCGGGCCGAACCTTTCGCGAGCACCTCGTCGATCTTGCAGAAGACGCCACAGCAATCGATGCGGATGATCGACGCGCCAACCTTGAGGCGCTCATTCGATTGGGCCGGGAGTATCTCGATGCCGATGGAAGCCTTGGTTCGGTCGATGGTTTTCGCGTGTGGCTCGACACGGCACTGCGCGGTGGCGACTCCGTAACGACCGACGAAGCAGTCGAACTCCTCACCTTTCACCGCGCCAAGGGCCTCGAGTTCGACACCGTGATCGTGACCGGCCTCGAACGCGGAGTTGTTCCCATTACTCACGCCAATACTCCAGCATCACTCGCAGAGGAACGACGACTGCTGTACGTGGCGCTTTCGCGCGCGCACCATCATCTGCACTGCACGTGGGCGGCGGAGCGCACGTTTGGCTTGCGTACCAGCTCGCGCGAGCCCAGTCCCTATCTCGACGCGATCACTGCAGCAATCGCAGCGCACGCTTCGCCTGGCGCAGCCCCCGTTCCGAAGAACGCAGTGCGTACCTTGCGTGCGTCCGTCGCCGCAAACAGCGCTGCATCCGCACGTGCGCCTCTCACGCCAGAACAGCAAGTCCGCTTCGATGCGCTCAAAGCATGGCGACGCGATCGGGCACGTACGGCAAATGTTCCGGCGTACGTGATTTTTTCGGACGCGACCCTCGAAGCCTTGGTCCAACAGCGTCCGACCTCACCGGAGGCACTCCTCGCGATTTCGGGAATCGGTCCGGTCAAGGCCGAGCGCTGGGGTTCCGAAATCTTGGGGCTGCTGCAAGCGACCTGAGCATTACTGCGCTTCGCACGCTCCCCAAAGGCCTCGTTGGGCGCGCCGAGCAGCGAGCTCGGCGGAAAGATACTTCCGGGCGCGACGCCCATTGGGAGCGATAACCAAAAAACGCGCGTAACCCTCGGCGAGCAGCGTGTGCCCAACGTCCCTCCCGCGGTATTCCACATACGCAAGACGACGTCCGTAGCGGTCCTGCGTTTCGACATCCGCAATCAATGTCACCGTTGTGCCCGCAAGCAGCGCTCGGGTGTAGGCCTCGGCCTCCGGCCCGAAACACTGCACCGGCACACTGGGTTTTTTGGTTTCGGGGGTGTCAACCCCCAAGATGCGAACGTGCACTTGCGCCCCGGAGGATACGCGCACGACAAGCGTGTCGCCGTCCACTACTTCAACGACGCGTACTGATTCACGCCCGGTCATCGACGGTGTGCAACCGCCACTACTCATCGTAACCAGCATCATGATCCCGGCCATCACCGCCCACATCCACCAACTCCGCATCATTCGCAACGTTATGGAAGCGCTCGGGTCGGGTCGACCCTGCCACGGAAGTTGGGGCGGATCGGTTTACGATGCGCCGATGCCTCGCCGATCCGGACGTTGGATTGCACTCGTCGTGCTCGCCCTCGTTGCCGGTTTGGTCGCGCTCACCGTGACCGGATCGGGTCGGCTCCGGTCCGACCAGTCCTCGATGAATGAACGCTGGAGCGCCCTGCGCGCCCCGCTCGACGCTCGCTATAGCTCGCTGCGCAATGCAGCCAACGTGGTAGATCGTGTCGGCAACACCCGCACGGTCACTGGCGACATCACCAGCGCGTACCAAACCTGGCAACGGGCGCGACAACTTCGCAAACCCGATCTTGAGGTTGCAGCCGCAAACACCCTCGAAGGGCTCGGCCGGCGCCTCGGCGCCAATGTGGCAACCTCCGCAAAACTCCGCGATAACCCCGATGTCAACGCTGCACTTGCAACCTACGCCCAATCGCTTCCGCTCGACCCGCTGGTGGAGGCCTACGACAGCGCTGCCGCGCGTTACGCCAAGAATCGGGTGCACGCCCGAGCTCGGCTCGCGGCTGCACTCTTTGGCTTCGATCCACGCGCCGCACTGCGTATGGCCTGAGCATCTGGGTCGGTATCACACGTTCCCGGTAATCCCTCAACAGGACCGGTAGCGTTAGCGCCATGGATGCGCCCTTCGTTTACGTTTCCCGGCTGGTAAAGCTGCCGATTCGTGCTGCCGACGGAAGCCCGATCGGGCGCATTGTTGATGTCGTCGTCGGACCAGCACCCGGAGGGCGTGCGCCAGAAGTAGTCGGGTACGTCGGTTCCGTGCAACGGCGCCGCATCTTCGTGAACGCGGCCCGTACCGCCGGTCTTGGCCCGAGCGGCATTGAGTTGCTCAGCGGGACCATCGACTTGCGGCACTTCGAACAACGCACCACCGAATTGCTCGCGGTCGGCGATCTCTTTGATCAGCGCGTCGATGGCGATGTCGTGCACGACATCGCGCTTCGTCCCACCACCACCCGAGCAGGCAGCTGGAGCGTCGCTGCAGTTGCGCTGCGACCCCCGCGCACGTTGCGCCGGCGCGCCCGCATTCACGTGGTGCCGTGGGCGGACGCGCTCTCGCTCTTCGACTTCGGGCCGATGGGCGCACAGATCGGGGCAATGCGCGGCTTACACCCAGCCGATATCGCCACCGAACTGCGCGCACTCCCCGTTGAGCGTCGTCGTCAGCTCGCGTCTTACCTCGACGACGAGCGTTTGGCGGAGCTCCTCGAGGAAATGGACGAGGACGAACAGCTTGGCTTGATCGCCGAACTCGACATCACGCGCCTCGCCGACGTGTTGGCGGAAATGGATGCCGACGATGCCGCCGATCTCCTCGGCGAAATGTCCGGCCCAATGCGGGTCCAAGTGTTGCGGGCCATGGATCCTGAGGACGCAGCACCGGTGCAACGCGTGCTCATTTACGATACCAACACCGCCGGTGGCTTGATGAACCCCGAACCGCTCGTCGTGACCCCGGGGACCACCGTGTCTGAAGCGCTCGCAATGATGCGCGACCCCGACGAACCAGCTGCGCTGGCCGCACAAGTTTTTGTCTGCGAACCGCCCACCGACACACCCACCGGTCGTTACCTCGGGGCCATTGGGTTTCAACGACTTCTGCGCGAGCCGCCGGGCATGCCCGTTGAAAAGTGCATCGAAAACACCACGCTTCCGGTGCTTCCCGATACGCCGGAATCCGCGGTCGCAGAACAGCTCGCGAAGTACGACCTGTTCGCACTGCCGGTGTGCGATGAACACGGCCGTTTGCTGGGGGTCGTCACCGTTGATGACATGCTCGACCACGCGCTGCGTCCCGATTGGAAGCGAGGCCGATAATGCGCAAACGCAACTCGCTCGCCACTCCCCGCAGCGCCCGTCTCGGCGTGCACTACGACCCGGACGCGTTCGGCCGTTTCTCCGAAGCAATCGCAACCTTCATGGGTTCAGCGCGTTTTCTCGTGGCGCAAACCGCGATGGTGATCCTCTGGATCACCATGAACGTCGCGGTTGTGGCATTGCGCTGGGACCCATACCCGTTCATCTTGTTGAACTTGTTGTTCTCCGTGCAGGCTGCGTACGCAGCACCGCTCATTCTCCTCGCCCAAAATCGCCAAGCAGAACGGGACCGAGCCGAATCCGACCGCGACCGCGCGCTCGCCGCGCGCATTCAGGCCGACGCCGAATATCTCGGGCGCGAAATCGCGTCGGTACGGCTCGCCCTTGCGGATGTCGTTACCACCGAAGATTTGCGCGACGTCATTGACGAACTCGGCGATCGTCTCACTGCGCACCAACAACCGCCAGAGCGTTAATCCATCGGCGTTATGCAACGCCCGCAGGTCATGAGCACTGTGGTTCGCCGACCAACATCCCGCCACTCGCGAGTCGCGTCTGTACGTCGCGCGCAACGTCGTCAAATTGCGTGTTGGCCTGGGCCATACCAATGAGCCCACCTTCGATACCGATACCAACGCGCTGCAAGGTGAGCAGCGATAGTCCATCTGCGCCGGTGTTGAAATGCGCGTTCAGAGGAATGTGCTTGGTGAACACGCCGAGGAAAAACTTGCCGGCAGTAGATCCAAGCTCGATGTCGAGTGACTAATCACCAAGCGGTCGCACGGTGTACCCCGCTTGCGCAAAGTACTGCGCGATCTGATCCTTTACCGTGACCGGATCGGCCTGGTATGTGAACACTGCCCGTTCCATAGGGTTGCCACCTTTCTCTTGCGGCACCAAAGTACGTTTTCGGAAACTCGGTTCTTCGGTTATCGCGCGGATCCGAGCACGGCTTCGTTGGCGCGCTCGATACGGGCCACCTCATCGACGGGCGCAACCCGCCAAAACTGCGCCAAGGCGCGGTCCCAATCGGCCAGGATGGCTTGCGCCCGCGCCGAACCGGTGGTCTCGACGTGGCGTTCCAACAAGAAGCGAAGATCTCCGGCCACTTGTTCGTCGACGGCATACGCATCCACGAGTTGACGATTGAGCCGGGCTTGGAGGACACCGCGCGGGTCGTACACAAACGCCTGACCACCCGTCATTCCAGCGCCGAAGTTGTAGCCCACACTTCCGAGCACAACGACTGTTCCTCCGGTCATGTACTCGCAACCGTGGTCTCCGACGCCTTCGACGACCGCGTGTGCACCACTGTTGCGTACGGCGAATCGTTCTCCGGCGCGACCCGCAAGGAAAAGTTGACCGCCCGTCGCTCCGTAGAGCACGGTGTTGCCCGCCAACACCGGATCGCCAGCGTCATCGGCGGGCGGACAGATCACGATGCGACCGCCTCCCATACCCTTTGCGACGTAATCATTGGCCTCGCCGTGCAGCGTCAAGATCATGCCGTGCGCGCAAAACGCACCAAAGCTCTGTCCGGCTTGCCCGGTAAACGTGGCCCGCAGCGTTCCGGGCGGCAGCCCGCTCCCCCATTCGAGCCCGATCGCTCCGCCCAAGGACGCGCCGACGGAGCGATCCGCGTTCGTGATGCGATAGCGCACTTCGTCTTCGTCGCCGTCCCACAAGACGCGAAAGCCATCCAGTAACAGCGTTTCGTCGAGCACGGATCGCGGCCGTTGCACCGCTTCCGCGGCAACGAAGCCCGGGCCGGCAGCAACCAGCAGCGGCGCAACATTGATCGAAGCGGCGCGCGGTTCGGTGACCGCACGGGTCGTGAGCAACTCCGTGCGCCCAATGGCTTCTGCCAACGTGCGACAGCCGAGCGTGGCCAGGAGTGCACGTACCTCTTCGGCCACAAACACGAAGTACTGCGCAACCCCTTCTGGGGTTCCCGCAAACTTTGCACGCAGCTGCGGACGCTGGGTCGCGATGCCCGTAGGGCAGGTGTCACGATGGCACGCGCGCACCATGATGCATCCCTCGGCGAGCATTGCCGCCGTCCCGAAGGAAAACTCATCCGCGCCGAGCAGCGCAGCAATCACTACGTCGCGGCCGGTCTTAAAACCGCCATCGACCCGCAAGCGAACGCGGGAGCGCAGTCCTTCTGCGTGCAGCGTTCGGTGTACTTCGGTGAGGCCGAGTTCCCATGGCATTCCCGCGTGTTTGATTGACGAGAGCGGAGACGCTCCGGTACCGCCGTTTGCGCCAGAGATCTGCACCACATCGGCGAGCGCTTTGACGACCCCGGCCGCGATTTGTCCGATGCCCGTCTCCGCCACCAACTTCACACTGACATCGGCACTCGGGTTGACTTGTTTGAGGTCGTAGATGAGCTGCGCCAAATCCTCGATGGAATAAATGTCATGGTGCGGCGGCGGCGAGATCAATCCAACACCGGGCTGCGTGTAACGCAGGCGCGCAATCTCCTCACTCACTTTGTGCCCAGGTAACTGGCCACCTTCACCGGGCTTGGAACCTTGCGCCATCTTGATGTTCAGTTCGTCCGCGAATGCGACGTACTCGGGGGTCACGCCGAACCGTCCCGACGCAATCTGTTTGATTCGCGAGTTGCGATCCTGGCTCGAGCCGCGCGTCCGGAACCGGAACGGATCCTCGCCGCCTTCGCCACAGTTGCTGCGCCCACCGATCATGTTCATGGCGATGGCCAAGGTTTCGTGCGCTTCGCGGGATAACGAGCCGTGCGACATTGCACCGGTCGAAAAGCGCCGCAGAACGGCTTCGACCGGCTCCACCTCAGCGATCGGGACCGACGTTGCGCCCGGAGCCAACTCGAGCAAGTCGCGCAGCTCCGTGATTGGCCGCGCTTCGACGAGCGCACGAAACGTTTCGTATCGCTCCGGTCGTTGTTCGGCGATCGCCTGCTGCAGCACGTGCGCAGCGCGCTGTGCGACCGGATCCGGCTTGGCGATGGCCACATCATTCTCGCCACGCAACGCTGGCAACGGGACCGGATGTGCAACATCTACGCCGGATGCGGACTGCAATGCTTCGACGACTTCGGGATTGTTGGCGTGATATTCCCCGCCGCGTTTGCGGAACCGAAACCAACCCGGCTCCGCAAGCTCTTCGTCGTCTGCAAATCCACGCGCGTGGCACTCGAGCACATCGGCACCGAGCGCGGCGAAGCCGAGTCCATCGACGGCCGAGTCGAGGCCCGGGAAACACGTGTGCACAACCTCGGCACCCAAACCCAGTGCCTCGAAGATCAATGCGCCGCGATATGCAGCAACGGAAGAGATACCCATCTTCGACATGATTTTGAGGACGCCGTCTTCAATCGCGGCCTGATACTTGGCTTGCGCTTCGGCTGCATGTAATTCGCCAAGCTGATCGTCGTCCGCCATTGCCGCAACCGTCTGCAAACCCACCCGTGGACAAATCGCGTCCGCGCCCACGCCCAACAAACAGGCGATCGCATGTACATCGCGTGCATCGCCAGCATCGACAATCAGTGCCGCCTGATCGCGACGACCGATCTCGAGAATGCGCTGCTGCACCGCTCCAAGCGCCAGCAGTGACGGCACCGGCGCACGGTCTGGCGATACCGCAGCATCGGAGATCACCAACACGATGACCTCATCGACGATAGCCACTTCGGCGGCGTCGGCCAATTCGCGGATACGGCGAGCTAGGCCCTCCGGACCGTCAGCGATCGAGAACGTTGCGTCAAGCTGCACCGTGCGATACGGGCTGCGGTCGGAGTCCGCGAATCGCGCTACGGCACTCGGATACAGAAAGAACGTCGGGAGCTCAAGTAATTGTGCTGCTTCGGGGCCGCCGTAGAGCAACGGTGGCCTCGGACCGATCAGTGTTCGGAGGGTCATCACCAACCGCTCCCGCAAATGGTCAATCGGCGGGTTCGTTACCTGAGCAAAGCGTTGCCGAAAGAAGTGCGCGACCGGACGAGATGTACGTGCAACCGCTGCGAACGGGGTGTCGTCCCCCATAGAGAACGTCGGTTCTTTCGCGTCCGTTGCCATGGGTTTGAGGACCATCGCGCATTCCTCTTTGGTGACGCCGTACGCAACTTGTTTTGCGCGAAACGCTTCCCCGGTTTCTTCCGTGACAACCGGTTCCCCGCGACGAAACGGTCGTAATCCTTCTTCGACCCATTGGGAATAGGGCGCGAGCTCGGCAAGCTGACCCTTGATGGCGTCGTCGAACTGCACGCCATGTTCGGGATCCACGCACAACATTTGTCCGGGACCAAGGCGGCCCCGACGCACTGCACCGGTTTCCGGAAGCGGCACTGCCCCAACTTCGGAGGCACAAATGACGGTGCCGTCTTCACAGACCTGCCACCGCAATGGACGCAACCCGTTGCGATCGAGCGTGGCCACGACGCGCACACCGTCCGTCGCGATCAAGCCTGCGGGACCGTCCCAGGGTTCGCCGATGCAGGCGTGGTATCGATAAAAGTCGCGCACTGCGGGGGCGACGTCGCGCTGGCCCTCCCAGGCTTCGGGCACCAGCATCGCCAACGCGTGGCGTACGTCTCGACCGCCGCGTACCAAAAGCTCGAGCGCATTGTCGAGCTTGCCGGAGTCGGAGGAGTCGGGATCAAGGATCGGATGAAGCAACGATTCCGGACCGAGTCCGACGGCGACCGTGCCGAGCTCGCCCCGGGCGTTCATGCGATGTTCGTTGCCCGCCAGCGTGTTGATTTCGCCGTTGTGACACAACATACGAAACGGCTGCGCACGCTCCCACGACGGCGCAGTATTCGTCGAGAAACGACTGTGAAACACCGCGAGCGGCGCAGTGAAATCGGGCGCCACGAGATCCGGGTAGAACGCGCCCAGCCGATCACTCATTACCAGCGCTTTGTAGGTCACCACCACAAACGAGCAACTCGCGTAATACGCGCGCGTCGTGCCAGCACGCGCTTGGGCACGGCGACGGACGCGAAACGCGCGTCGCTCGCATTCGGCGAGGTCCCACGATTCGGGCGCGTGCAAAATCGCCTGCATGATCACCGGAAGGAGGGCGTGTGCACGTTCTCCCAAGTGCTCGGTCTCAATCGGGACCAAACGCCAACCGAGGACGGTGATGCCCTCTTCGGAACAGGAGGCTTCGAACTGTGCTTGGACGCGAGCACGCGCCTCCGGTTCGGACGTGAGAAATCCCATCGCAATGCCAAGCCGACCCGCAGGCACTGTGTCAGAGATCTCGGCGGCACATCGCGCGACG
>JBMOIW010000023.1:0-23770 GCA_049317145.1 Acidimicrobiia bacterium | reverse complement strand
CGCCGTGGTTCCACTTCGGCACGATCAAATAGGGAGCGCATCCGGCGGGTCCACCACCCATTTGATCGACTCCCACCCGCGCGCAGAACGACCCGAGTACGACTGCGTATACGCATCACTACCCGCAACGCCATCACCGTCGCGATCACGATACCGGCAATCCCCCACAGCATCGCTCCTCCCTACCGATCAGCGCGCGCCGGGCGAATACGCGGCTGCGCGGTTATGTGCAAAACGCCATCGCGTCGCTCCACGACGGTACGCGCGCGACAACGAATGCCGTCGTACTCAAGGTCGGCGATGGAAACGACCTCGCGAACGCCGTCTTCGCGTCGCGCCACGTGCAGGATGGCATCAATACCGGTGGCAAGGTGCGCGTGCACCGTCTCGAAGTCGCGCAATTCCGACCCCATCGCACATAGTGCGACAAGGCGTTGCAGTGCAGCATGCGTTGAGTTGGCGTGCACGCTGGAACACGATCCATCGTGTCCGGTGTTGCACGCCTGCAGCATGTCGAACGCCTCGGGTCCACGTACTTCACCAACGATGAGCCGATCGGGTCGCATCCGAAGCGCGGCGCGCACTAATTCACGTAACGAAACTGCACCAGCACCCTCGCTATTGGCGGGCCGTGCTTCTAGACGAACAACGTGATTGGGAATGAGCGCAAGTTCTGCGCTGTCTTCTACAGTGATCACGCGTGTTCCGAGCGGAAAGAACTCGGTGAGTGCACCAAGCAACGTCGTCTTTCCGGAACTGGTGCCACCGCTCACCAGCAGATTCCATCCGTTGCGCACCCGCGTCTCGAGGAGAGTGCGCACTTCGGGGGTCACGCCAAACGCATCGAGAGTACGAACGGCTGTGCTAAACCGACGGATACACAACGTGGGGCCATCTACTGCGAGCGGTGGAAGTACGGCATGCACTCGGCTGCCATCGCTGCGACGCGCGTCAACAATCGGTGCCATGCGATCGAACCGCAGCCCCAGGGGCGCCACAATGCGATGCACAAGCTCCACCACCATTTCATCGCACAGCTCGAGACCAATGGGTTCTAGGACACCATGTCGCTCGACGTACGTAACTCCCCGTCCGCAATACAGAATCTCGGTGATCGACGGATCTGCAAGCAGCGTCTCAAGCGGACCCAATCCACCCACCTCGTCGACGCATGCGTCGATGAGCTCGGCCCGCGCGCGTCCTGCGATTTCTGGCTGCTCTCGCCGTACTGCACGCGCAATGCGTCGTCGCAGTACCGTGCCAGAACGCGGTGCTTCGCGCACCAACTCGTCGCGAACCTGCTGCGTGATGCTGCCCATTGCCGACGGTGTCACGCGGCTCGACCTGGTCGGTTAACGCCCAGTATTTCGAGCGCACTCACAACTGGCGCACGCAGCTCCGCCGGGAAACGCGTCGAAAACACTCCCGCGTCAATCGCCCGAGCAATTGCCGCTCGTACCGGAACGCGACCCAGAATCGGACGTTGCACGACATCGGCGACTTCGCGGGCGCGTAGCGGCCGATCGGGGTCTTCGATCACGATTAACCCGTCGCTTTCGGCAACACGACCATGCCGAACAGCCCGGCGAAGCGCCAGGTAACACGGCCGCAGCACCACGAGCGAGATATCTGCGCCATCGATACACGCGTGGGCCGCTCCAGTGTCGGCGCTACCGGCATCGACAATATGGAGCTCGTCGGAAACTTGCCAGGCCCGTACATGGCGTGCGAGCGCGGCGTTGTCGAGCGCGTCAATTGCGCGCGCGCCTCGACTGAGCAACATCACATGGGGCGCAACGTGGAACGCATGCGACCACACGGCTTCCCCACTCGAAGCGGTGAGCTCTTCGTGCAGACCACCAATCGGATCGCAGGCCATCCCAAAAATTGCCGACTGATCTTCATCGAGATCCACCAGGCGCACCGGCCGATCAGCGGCAATCGCCAAGGCCGCAGCGATTGTCGATACCCCACTTCCATGTTTGGGTGACCAAACGGTAATGAGCACACGCACTCCTGTCGCAAAAAACAATGGGGAGGAAGTGACGCAACACCGACGGTACCGCCGTGTCGCGCAGTGTGCCCAGGGCGGCCCTCTGGTTGGGTCGATTCCCGCTCCCGCCTGCGGATCCAGCGATTGCGCCTATCCTCGCGGGCATGGAGGCAGCGTTTTTCGATCTCGACAAGACGATCATTGCGAAGAGCGCAGTGCTTGCGTTCGGCCGCCCCTTCTATCGAGAAGGTCTCATCTCTCGTCGCGCCATCCTGCAATCGATTTACGCGCAGATCATCTTTCTACTCGTTGGTGCCGACGAGCAGAAGATGGAAAAGATCCGCGAATCGATGTTGGCGCTCACCAAAGGTTGGGACCAGCAACGCATCCTCGACATTGTCGGCGATGCCCTCGACGACGTCGTCGTTCCCATCATCTACGCCGAAGCGCAAGCGTTAATCGACGAGCACCGAGCCGCCGGGCGTCGCGTGGTCATTGTTTCGTCTTCCCCAATGGAAGTGGTCGAACCGCTCGCCCGTCATCTCCGCGCCCACGAAGCTATCGGCACACGGGCGCGCATCGATGGTGATGGAAAGTACTCCGGCGAACTTGAGTTCTACGCGTTCGGGCAATACAAAGCCGAAGCCATCCTTGCACTGGCCGAACGCGAAGACATCGATCTGACAAAGAGTTTCGCCTACAGCGACTCCATCACTGATCTCCCGATGCTCTCAATGGTCGGGAATCCGATGGTGATAAACCCGGACCGCGAACTCGAACGGGTCGCTCGCGAACGCGACTGGCCGATTCGTATATTCGAGCATCCGGTGCGCTTACGCGATCGCATGCCAATTCCTTCGACGGGTCCGACTGTTGTACTCCTCGGCGCAGCACTTGGCGGCGCCGCTGGACTTGCGGCATACGCGCTACTGCGACGCGCGCGCAACGCCCGTCATGACGCGTAGCCCATCGTCATTTACGCGTTGGCTTCGCGCACCTTCATCGCCACGAACACCCCGACCGCAACCAACAGCACAAACACCACAAACTTCTTCATGACCCACCCTTTTGCCTTGAGGCCTGGGAGCGTACCGGAATCCAACTCCGGAGCAAACTTGGCCAGTCCGCAAGCACCGCAAGCGCGATGAAGGCCCGCCGAAGCGGGCCTTCAGGTGAATCGGGATGGGACTTAGGCGTTCAGCAACTCGCGAGCACCAGTGTCCGCCGAAGGGTGACGCAACTTCGACATGGCGCGCGCCTCGATCTGACGAATGCGCTCACGGGTCAAGTTGAAGTGTTCGCCGACTTCTTCGAGCGTGCGCGGTTCGCCACGGTCGAGACCAAAGCGCAGGCGCAAGATTTCGCGCTCGCGCTCGTCGAGCGGGGCCAACAACTTGCCGAGTTCGTCGGGCAACATTGCGGTTGCCGCAGTTTCGAACGGCGACTCCGCCGAACGGTCCTCGACGATGTCGCCGAGTTCGGCGTCGCCGTCTTCACGCAGCGGCTCGGACAACGACAACGGCTCAGCGGCAAAGCGCAGCGCCTCGGTGACTTTGTCCTCGGGCATCTCGACTTCGACTGCCAACTCGGCAAGCGTCGCAGGACGACCGAGCTTGAGCTCCAGCCGCGAGCGAGCCTTTTGCAGGCGCGCCAGCGTGTCGCCCGCGTGGACTGGGAGACGAATGGTGCGACCGGTGTTGGCGATACCACGGGTGATGGCCTGACGAATCCACCACGTTGCGTACGTCGAGAACTTAAAGCCCTTGCGCCAGTCGAACTTCTCGACGGCGTGCATCAGACCCAGGTTGCCTTCCTGGATCAGGTCCAAGAGCGGCAGGCCGGACGCCTGGTACTTCTTCGCAATCGAGACCACCAAGCGCAGGTTGGACTGGACGAAGGTGCGCTCGGCGTCCTCCCCCAAACGCGAGGTGCGACGCAGCTCACGCTTCTTTGCCGGAGTGAGCTTGGCGTTGTCGGCGAGTTCTTTGCGAGCGGCGACACCGGCCTCGATGGCCTGCGCCAGACGCACTTCATCGTCTTTGGTGAGCAGGGGGTACTGACCAATATCAGTCAGATACAGGCGAACGAGATCTTCTTCGTCACGGTCAAAACGTTCTTTACCCACTGAGTTCCTTCGTCGGTTGTTACACGAGAAACGCCGGGAGGTCCCCAGACGTTCCGAAATTGATAAAAGTTTTTAGAGAAAAGCAAACGGTCTTGCTATGCCGCTGATATCGGCCCATATTGCCGACTTGGCGATACTTCGGGGATAGAGCGGCCTCGAGAATAACGACACGGTCAAGTCATCGGCGGATCGGGGATGGAGCTTCACTGGGGTTGCGCACCATGCGGGTTATTCGCTTGGTGCGAGTGATTGTGACGGAACTGCCCAGGATTGTGAACCCCCCAAACCCGCTCCGTCGACTCGAAGGTCACAAGGCCCGTCAAACCCGGGCTGGCTCCGGCTCCCGCGCTCGGATTCATCGGCCCGCCCGGAGCCCGGCGCACTCATCCCAGGCGAGGGAACCCCCGCCGGCACCGGAGCACCCACTTCATCTGCGGCCGCCGCTTGGGCGGGAGCGGACCTGCGGTGGCCACCAAGCTCGACGAGGGCCATGCCGCCCAACATCAACGCCGCACCAATGACGCCGGTCACGCCGATGCGTTCGCCGGCAACAAACCCGATAGCCGAAGCGGTTAGCGGCTCAATTAAGAACAGCACGCCGGCACGACTCGGTTCGATCCGCGCCAGCGCCCACATATTTAACCCATCGATCGCAACACCCAGGACACCAGGAATCACTGCGCACAGCACAGCGACAAGCGTGATGCGACCAAACCCAGTTGTGAATGCAGCAATGAGACACACAGCCGTTCCGAACACCCCTGAGACCGTCATCATCACGTAGACGGGAAACCGCCGGGTGAAATATCCCGCAAGCACCATCCAGAGCCCGAAGAACACCGGTGCGGCGAGCGTGATGAGATCTCCCTTGGCGACCACTCCAGTGGCACCACTTAGAAAAAACAAGCCCACGGTTGTGATTGCAATTGCCCCAAGCATGGCCGTCGATGGGCGTCGACGGGATACCAACACTTCGATGATCGGCACAGTGATAACGGTCAGCCCCACAATGAACGCCGAGTTCGAACTCGACGTGTATTGCGCACCAGCAAAATGTGCGAGTGAACCGGCCAGCGAGAACGCACCGAGCGCAAGCCCGGCAAGGAGCGCGCCCATGCGCGCTCGGCTGCTGTCGAGCCGCATTGGAACCGGCCCCGAAGCACGCCACCCGATTCGACAGGCAACCGACAGCGAGACCAAGACTGATACCCCGAAGCGAATTGCGACGTAGCCAGCCGGCGTGAGATCAGCAACGCCACGCTTCGCAGTCAAAACGTCGACGCGTAATAGATGCCGGCGATGAGGATTGCGAGATCGGGGCGCAGCCGCACACCTGACCAAGACGCACCGCGCGAACGCAACTCCGCCGAGCGTCCGGCACCTTTACCTTGACCCATACCGATTCCATCGGCAGGGAGAATCGGCGTTAGAGCGGTTTGGCCTGCCGGTCGGCTACCCCGGCCAGCGGTTCGTGATCGGGAGGCGACGGTCTTTCCCGAATGCTTTGCGAGAAACCCGAACTCCCGGAGGCGCCTGACGGCGTTTGTACTCGTTGCGGTCCACGAGGGTCGCGACGCGACGCACCGCTGCTTCCGGGAATCCGGCCTCGATCAGCTCCCGCACCGAACGGTCGCCTTCGACGTACCCCTCGAGAATGGGATCGAGTTGTGCGTAGGGCATGAGCGAATCTTCGTCCCGCTGATCGGGGCGCAGTTCGGCACTCGGCGGCTTGGTAATCACCGACTCGGGGATGACGTCCGTGCCTGCTCGCGCGTTACGCGCTCGCGCCAGCGCGTAGACCTGGGTTTTAGTGACGTCTTTGAGCACTGCAAACCCGCCGGCCATGTCGCCGTACAGCGTGGTGTACCCGGTTGCGTATTCGCTCTTGTTGCCGGTCGTCAGCACCAACCAGTTGTAGGTATTCGACAGCGTCATCAACAACGTGCCACGGATGCGCGCCTGAAGGTTTTCGCCGGCGAGCGCATGGTCCGCATCACTCCATGCGGATGCGAGCGTTGACTCAAACGCTGCATGCGCAGTTTCGATGGGCAACGTATACGTGCGAATCCCGAGGTTTGCGGCGAGTGCTTCGGCATCGGCAACGCTGTGCTCGCTCGAGAACCGCGACGGCATAAGTACCCCGACAACGTGATCGGCGCCCACGGCATCGACCGCGATCGCAGCAACGAGCGAGGAATCAATTCCGCCCGAAAGCCCGATGACCACATCACTGAACCCGTTCTTACGGACGTAGTCGCGCGTGCCCATTACCAACGCGGCGTCAATCTCGGCCGTTGCATCCAGCATCGGTGCAACTGCCGCATCTACCGGCAGGCGAGCCGGCTGCTCCGGCGTCACCAATACTCGGGCAAGCTCCGGGCCCGAGCGATCGTGGCGCCGCACGGCGCGATCGGCGGCGGTGACTTCAATATCTGCAATGAGGAGCTGCTCGACGAATTGCGATGCCCGCGCAACAACAGCACCGGCGGCATCGACGATCATCGATGCACCGTCAAACACCAATTCATCCTGCCCGCCAACAAGGTTCCCATACGCAATCGGAATATGTGACTCACTGGCGCGCCCGGCAAGCATGACTTCTCGATCACGCACGCGACCAGCGAAATAGGGCGATGCGTTCACACTGACGATGACATCGGCGCCGCGTTGTGCTTGCTGGGGAATTGGTCCGCGCGCACTCCAAGCATCTTCGCAAATAGAAAGCGCAACCGATACACCGTTGATCTCAAACAACGGACCGAGGTCGTCACCCGCCTCGAAGTACCGCTGCTCGTCAAACACCGCGTAGTTCGGAAGCAGATGCTTTGCGTACACCCCGAGCACCTGTCCGTACGCGCACAACGCCACCGCATTTCGCAGCCCCGGCGCCGGATAACCGATCACCGCGGCAGTCGACCCGGTTTGCGCCGCCACTTTGGTCACCACTTCCTGGGCTGCTTGCACAAACGCAGGTTTCAGCAAGAGGTCTTCCGGCGGATACGAGGTGACCGCGAGCTCCGGAAACGCCACCACATCACACTGCGCAGCGACAGCCTGCGCGTATTGCTCCACGATCCGCTCAGCGTTGCCGGCAAGGTCGCCGACCACCAGGTTGCATTGCGAAAGGGCGACTCGTATACGCGGCATCCCGGCAGTTTAGGAAACCTTCGTGAGCCCGGACTCTGCGAGACTCGGGGCATGCAGCCCGCGGTGGGACCGGACCTCAACGCAGCAATCGCACGCGCCGCCGATCCCACCCACGCTCGCCTCATCATCGAACAACTCCTCGAGGCGAATCCGGCACTCAGCGAGGTGTGGGCCACACACCCCAACAGCCGCGAGGCAACGGTCGCCGTGGTCTGCGCATCGCGGTCGCTGACCCGCGCCCTTTCCACTCGCCCCGAGCTCATCAGCACGCTCGCCGACTGCGACACGCCACTCACCCACGTTGCGCTGCGCGCATCGCTCACCGACGCGCTCGACGCGGCGGTTGCACCCATGGAAGCGCTGCGCGCCTGGAAACAGGAACAGCTATTGCGCATCGCTGCCCGAGACCTGCTGGGCTTCGCCGACCTCCCTACGGTCGGCCGCGAGCTCGCCGCACTCGCTGAGATGTGCTTGGCCGGTGCGCTGCGGATCGCCGAACCCACGATCCCCTTCGCAATTATCGGGATGGGAAAACTCGGTGGCGCAGAACTGAACTATTCCAGTGACGTCGACGTCTTGTTCGTCCATGACGGCCCGCTCGCCGAAGGGGAACGCATCGCAAAAGCCGTGCTTACCGCAATGACCAAGCCGATGCCACAGGGAATCGTGTTTCGCACCGACGCGAATTTGCGCCCCGAAGGTCGTTCCGGCGCATTGTCGCGTCAGCTCGTTGGTTATCAGGCCTATTGGGACCAATGGGCGCAAGCATGGGAGCGTCAATCCCTCATCAAGGCGCGACCCGTTGCCGGCGATGTCGCGCTTGGCAACGCGTTCACCGAGGCTGCGCAACACTTTGTCTGGAACGATGCGCTCGACCCCGACGCCATTCGGTCTGTCCGGGCCATGAAACAACGCAGCGAAGCATTGTTGCGCCAGCAGGGTCGCGACACCACCGAGCTCAAACGCGGGACCGGTGGTATTCGAGACATTGAATTTGCGGTTCAGATCTTGCAGCTCGTGCACGGCCGTCACGATCCGGCCCTGCGCCGCGCCGCGACTCTGGACGCGCTCGATGCCCTTGCGCGCGGCGGGTACATCGAGCGCGAGGACGCTGTTCGTCTCGATGAGTCATACCAATGGCTCCGAACCGTCGAGCATCGACTTCAACTCGTCGATGAGCAGCAGACCCATACGTTGCCCGGCGACCCCGCCGCCGGTATGCGCCTCGCCAACGTGCTCGGCTTTCGCAGCTCTCCGGAAGCGACCGCATGGGAGCACTTCTCAGTTTCACACCGCGCCTACACGCAAACCGTGCGCACCATTCACGAGCGGCTGTTCTTCCGCCCGCTACTGGAGCGGATGGCCGATACCGGCCCATTAAGCGCCGCTGCCGCGTCCGACCGCCTCGCCGCATTTGGTTTTCTGGACGCGCAGCGCACTCGTACCGCCGTCGAGGAACTCAGCCGCGGCCACGGACGGCGCGCGCAACTCATGGAACAGCTTCTCCCGTTGCTCTTGGACTGGAGTTCGGTCACTCCAGACCCGGACCTTGCCCTCCTGCAGCTCCGTAAGTTGCTCGAAGACGAGAACCGAGCACGTATGACGATTGCTGCATTCCGCGATGTGCCCGACGCCGCGGAGCGAACGTGCACGCTGCTGGGTTCGAGCCGGCTCCTCGGTGACGCGCTGATTCGCCAGCCGGAATATGTTGCCATCCTCGGCGATGACGTCGCGCTGCAAACCCCGCGATCGCTCGAGGCGCTGGTGCATGACGCCACTGCAACGCTGCAATGGCGCGGTGATGACGCCGAACGTCAGCGCGCGCTGCGTCGCTTCAAACGACGCGAATTCCTCCGTATTGCGACGCGCGACGTTCTTGGGTTTGCTGACGTTGCCAGTATCGGAAAAGAACTCACGGCACTCGCCGACGCAACGCTGACCGCGGCACTCGGCGCGCTCGCTCCCGAGATTCCGTTTGCGATCATCGGAATGGGGCGC
The DNA here is from genome assembly GCA_049317145.1 of Acidimicrobiia bacterium. GTDB lineage: Bacteria > Actinomycetota > Acidimicrobiia > IMCC26256 > JBMOIW01 > JBMOIW01. The sequence continues at coordinate 14,507 of JBMOIW010000023.1, read as the reverse complement.
CTCGGTGGTGGAGAACTGTCCTACGCGTCGGACATCGACGTGTTGTTTGTTACCCAGGACTCGTCGCAACAGGCTGCGGCAGAACAGCTCGCAACGGACCTTCTCGAAGAGATCAGCGCGATCACCCCCGAAGGCCAAGCCTTCCGGATTGATTTGTTACTGCGCCCAGAAGGAAACAACGGACCGCTCGCCCGATCTATCGACGGCTATCGCGAGTACTACGCGCGCTACGCCGCAACGTGGGAACGGCAAGCGCTCGTTCGGGCGCGCGCCGTCGCCGGCGATCCGCAGCTCCTCAACGCCTTCCTTGACCTGGCGCACGAGACGGCATTCCGACCCGCGCTACCCGAGGACGACCGCAGAGAGATTCGCCGTGTGAAAGCGCGCGTGGAACGCGAACGCATTCCGACTGGCGAAGACCCTCAGCTCAACCTCAAGCTCGGACGCGGCGGGCTCGTCGACGTCGAGTTCACTGCGCAGCTCTTGCAACTCGAGCACGGCGGGAACAGTCCGCACCTGCGTGTCCCTGGAACAGTTGATGCGCTCGAGTCCCTGCGCGACGCCGGCGTGCTCGGCGCAGACGATGCCGACGCACTCGTCGAGGCCTACCGGCATTGCGAACGCATTCGCAACGCGCGCTACCTGATGACTGGTCGACCAATCGATTCGCTACCAACCGTTCCGGAAGACGCACAGAAGCTCGGCCGATTGCTCGGGTATCTCGATCGTCCGCAAGCCGACGTGCGCGAGGACTACAAACGCCTCACCCGTCGTGCTCGCGCGGTCGTTGAGCGCGTGTTCTACGGGAGCTAACCCACTTTTCGTGCGAATACTTGCGTGACTGCGGCCACGCCGGTGTGTCGATCCCCCTCGAGTACTGCGCGTTCAATCTCGCGACCAATCAGCATCTCAAGCCCATCGAGTTCTTCCTGCACCGCTGCGAGCGGGACCAACAACTCAGGATCCTGCGGACCACCGGTACCGCGCCCAAGTTGCGCGGGCTGGTACGCCTCCAACACGAAGTGACCACCGGGGCGCAACGCCGCAACTGCTTGTCGGTGCGCATGCGCGCGCACCTGCGGCGGAGTATGCGCGAACACGGAATAGATGAGGTCATACGAACCGGGTTCGAGTTCGAGCGTCGCCAGATCCCCTGCGACGAGATCCAACGTCACTCCAGAGCGTGCGGCAAGGCGTTGCGCTTTGGCGATCCCTAATGGACTGAGGTCGATACCGCGCACGGTAAACCCCCGTGCGGCCAACCACACACCGTTTCGGCCCTCGCCTTCGCCGAGTCCGAACGCGACGCCAGCCGGGATCGTCGAGACGCACTCGACCAAAAAGTCATTGGGCGATTCACCGAAGATGTATTCCTCAACGGCGTAACGCTCATCCCAAAACGATTGCGGATACTCCATGGATTGCTCCACCCTTCAAATGTTCCGGTATGACAAAACCCCGGGGCTTTGTCATACATGTTCGTCGGGAATGACGATTTAGATGTCGTAGTACAGGTAGAACTCCCACGGATGCGGACGCAACTGCACCGCATCGATTTCGCGAGATTTCTTGTACTTCACCCACGTGTCGATCACGTCTTGGGTGAACACTCCTCCCGCCAACAAAAAGTCGCTGTCGGCCTGCAGCGCCGCGAGTGCCTCGTTCAACGAACCCGGCACCTGGGGGACCTTGGCCAACTCTTCGGGCGGCAGGTCGTACAAGTCGCGGTCCACCGGCGGCGGTGGCTCGATCCGGTTCTGCACTCCGTCGAGTCCGGCCATGAGCATTGCGGCAAACGCGAGATACGGGTTGCACGCCGGGTCCGGGCAACGGAACTCGAGTCGCTTTGCCTTGGGGCTCTTCGAGTAAAGCGGGATACGAATCGACGCCGATCGGTTGCGCTGCGAGTACACCAGGTTGACCGGTGCTTCGTAGCCGGGCACCAACCGCTTATAGGAGTTCGTGGTCGGGTTCGAGAACGCGAGGATCGCCGGCGCGTGCTTGAGAAGCCCACCGATGTACCAGCGCGCCATGTCGGAGAGTCCGGCGTAACCCTTTTCGTCGTAGAACAACGGATCGCCGTTCTTCCAGAGCGACTGATGCACGTGCATGCCAGATCCGTTGTCCTGGAAGATCGGCTTGGGCATGAACGTCACGGAGTAACCCCGCTCACGCGCCACGTTCTTGACGACGTACTTGTAGAGCATGACCTTGTCGGCCATGCGCGTCATCTTGTCGAAGCGCATGTCGATCTCGGCTTGCCCGGCCGTGCCGACCTCGTGGTGCTGCACTTCGATCGGAATACCGCACGCCTCGAGCACGCGCACCATTTCGGAACGCAAATCTTGGAATTGGTCCATCGGCGGCACGGGGAAATACCCCTCTTTGTACCGCGGCTTGTACGCAAGGTTTGGTGAACCGTCGAGCTCAAACTCGCGACCCGAGTTCCAGACGCCCTCGATCGAATCGAGGTAGTAGTACCCCGAGTATTGGTTCTGATCAAAGCGGACCGAATCAAAGATGTAGAACTCGGCTTCGGGCCCGAAGTACGCAGTGTCGGCAAGGCCAGTTCCGAGCAAGTACTCGTTGGCTTTTTGCAGGATGAATCGCGGGTCACGGGTGTAGGACTCGCCGGTCAGCGGGTCCTTGACGAAGCAGTTGATCATCAACGTCGGGTGCTCCCGGAACGGGTCGATCACTGCGGTGTTGGGGTCCGGGATGAGCAGCATGTCGGACTCTTGGATTTCCTGGAAGCCGCGAATCGACGAACCGTCAAACCCGAGCCCATCGGTGAAGGTGTCCTCCGAGAACTCATGCGCCGGAATCGAGAAGTGCTGCATCAAGCCCGGCATGTCGCAGAACCGCACATCGATGATCTCAATGCCACGGTCCCGCACCATCTGCAGAACTTCGCTAGGTGACCGGTCCTCCACGTTGCCTCCTCTAAAGGGGTCTTGCCTCGAATGGGACGAGCCTAGGAGCGCCCAGGCCCGGCGGCCGGGACTCCCGACCGAATTTCTTGGGCACTCTGGCAGGGCTGGATTGCAGTCCCGTTGCCCTTCTGTGAACGCCATGTGAACGGTCGATAGGAATGGCTGACAGATCCTCGGGCAGCCATCAGGCTAAAAGGGTGTCCAAATCTGAGCCGATAAGGAGACCAATGGAACGCCAGAACGAGTACGTCTTGCGCATGGTCGAAGAGCGAGGGGTCCGCTTTGTGCGCCTCTGGTTCACCGACGTCCTCGGGCAACTCAAGAGTTTCGCGATCACACCGGCCGAACTGGAGGTCGCGCTCGAGGAAGGCATGACGTTCGATGGTTCGGCGATCGAGGGGTACACGCGCATCCAAGAGGCCGACATGCTCGCGTGCCCGGACCCGAGCACCTTCGAGATCGTGCCGTGGCGCGGGGATGAGCATCCGGTGGCGCGCGTGTTCTGTGACATCCGCCATCTGTCCGGCGAACCCTTCGAGGGAGATCCGCGTCAGGTGTTGAAGCGGAACTTGGATCGGGCGCGGGAAAAGGGCTTCACGTTCTATGCCGGTCCCGAGATGGAGTTCTTCTATTTCGAGAACGATCGCGAACCCAAGCCACTCGATCGTGCCGGGTTTTTTGATCTGACCCATGAAGACATGGTTTCCGAACTGCGGCGGCAAACAATCCTTGCGCTCGAAAACATGGGCATTCCCGTTGAGTACTCGTTTCACGAGAATGGCCCGAGCCAGCACGAGATCGACTTGCGCTACACGGACGCACTGTCGATGGCCGACACCGTCATGACATTCCGTCTGGTAGTCAAAGAAATTGCTTATGCCTTAGGTGCCTACGCGACGTTTATGCCCAAGCCCATCGCCGGTGCTTTCGGAAGCGGCATGCACACGCATCTTTCGCTCTTTGAGGGAGATGTCAACGCGTTCCACGATCCGGGCGACGAATACGGGCTCTCCAAGGTCGCGAAACATTTCATCGGCGGGCTCCTGCACCATGCGCCGGCAATCACGGCAATCACGAACCAATGGGTCAACAGTTACAAGCGCCTGATTGTCGGTTACGAAGCGCCGGTGCACATCTGCTGGGCTCGTAACAACCGTTCGGCACTGGTGCGTGTGCCCATTACGAAGCGCGGCAAGGAGAGCAGTACGCGCGTCGAATACCGCGCGCCCGACCCGGCCTGCAACCCATACCTTGCGTTCTCCGTGATCCTGGCTGCGGGGCTTGACGGTATCGAGCAGGGGTACGAACTCCCGCCGGAAGCAACGAACAACATGTTCGAGATGACACCGACCGAACGTCGCGCCGAGGGCATCGATCTTCTCCCGCGTTCGCTCGGCGAGGCCATCGACGCAATGCAGCAGTCCGAGTTAGTTGCGCAAGCACTAGGCGAGCACACCTTCGAGTGGTTCATCCGCAACAAGCGCGACGAGTGGGAGGCCTACAAAGCTCACGTCAGCGAATTCGAGATCGACCGTTACCTCGGGAAACTTTGATGCGACTCGAACCGCTGCTGCTGTACCCCGATCCTCCCCCGCCGCTGCTGGTCCAGACACTGGACCTTGCTGGTTACCCCTGGAAAGCAGTGAGCAATGTCTCGGTGGCCACCCAGTCGGAGCCAACCGACGGCTGGGGTGGTGCGATCGTGTGCGCTGATGAGGATCCGGAAGGTGCGTTCGGGATGTGTCGCGCGTTGCGGCGACGCGACGCAATGGTTGCCCCGCTGTTACTCCTGGTTTCTGGCGCGCAGCTCGCCGAACTGGAGCTGCGCGAAGACCTCTTCGACGACTTCTGCCTTGCGCCATTCCATCCCAAAGAACTCGAAGCGCGGTTACGCCACTTGTTCTTTCGCACCGGGCACTTCAGCAACGAAGAGATCGTCAGCTACGGCGAACTCACCCTCAACTTCGATACATACCAAGCGTCGATCGAGGCACAGCCGCTGGACCTGACCTACATGGAATACGAACTCTTGAAGTTTCTTACGTTGCATCCCGGAAAGGTATTCACCCGCGAACAACTGCTATCCCGGGTATGGGGATACGAGTACTACGGCGGCGCCCGCACCGTAGACGTCCACGTGCGCCGTCTGCGCGCCAAGCTCGGCGAAGAGCACGCAAACCTGATTCAGACGGTGCGCTCTGTCGGGTACCGATTCGGCCAACCGGCGCGCCAACGCACCGAGCGGTCACTCGACCGCGAATAACCCGGCTCAGCGCGAGGCGGGATGCGCGTCGTCGGCGTTGCGATTGGCGCGCTGTACGAGCAGATCACCCATGATGGCGCTCCAGATGGCACCACCGATAAACAGTGCAATCGGAGCAACAACCATGACGCCGACGATCACCAAAAAACCGGTCATGCAAAAATCCTACCGCCGCGGGGCGTACACCCACGCTTCGATCTCGATCGCACCACCAAAGGGCAACGCCGCAACCTGGATGGTGGAACGTGCGGGACGATGCGCACCGAACGCTTCGGCATAGATCGCGTTCACTGCACCAAACGCTGCGAGATCGGTAACGAACACCGTGGTCTTTGCGACGTCCGCCAATGTGACGGCGGCATCGGCACAGATACCCGCAAGATTGCGCAATGCCTGCGCGGCTTGGGCTTCGACACCATCAGCGAGCGCTCCGGTCATCGGGTCGATCCCAAGCTGTCCGGAGATCACCAGCCATTCGCCCGCGCGCACACACGGCGTATACGGCGCGCTCGGAAGCGGAACAGATGGCGTTGTCACCGATTCAATTGTCATACGGTGTCCTCGGTTTCGCGCACCGGCAGCACGCCAGTCGGAAATGCCATCGGGCGCTGCCCAGTAGCGTCCGCAATCGCATTCCATGCGGCGGCCGCAACGGCGGAAAATACCGCGTCACTCGAACGGGCGCGCGGCGCACCCGAATCTTCGACAACCGTGACGTCAATACACGGCGTGTCTTTGGGACGCAGTACGCCGAAGGATCGAATCGTGAGATCGAGGATTTCCCCAGAGCTCGGATCGACGGCGATGCCTTCGCTCGTCACCCAACTCAATGCCGCGTGCGCCGCGCCGATCGCATAGCTACGCAACACCGACCAATCGAGCGGATCGCCCGCGGCAACTCGCACGTCTACGCCATTGATACGACCGCCAGCGTTCGTGTGTACGCGCGCACCGGCAAGTGCGCCGGATTCCGGGACTCCGGCCAGCGTGTCGAGGAGCACCTGCCCTTCGCGTTCATCGGCAGGTTGTATTGCTTGCCCGGCGGCGTGCAGCGCTCCGCAAATCAACACGGTGCGCTCGGCGAGCCCCGACGCACGCAACGCCATCGAGGTCGTTGGTCCAGGAACACTCACCGTGTCCCACTCTTCTTCGACCGTGACTCCTGCGTACGACCAGGCGCGGCGTGTCATCCAGGCGTCGTAACTTGACGCATCGAGCACGACTTGGCCCATGAGATGCACCGTGCCCGCTTCCCAATGCGCAATCGCAGCGATCGGTGGACGCTTTGGACGAGTGCGCACAACGTCTTCGCGTGCATAGACCACGCGTACCGGCTCGCCGTACGCGTCAGCTAACGCATGCGCAACATCCGCCGCGATCGCGTCACGCTTGCCACCGAACGCTCCGCCGTTTCCCCGCACGGGCGCCGGCGTCCCATCCGGCGCACACCACGACGCATCCGGTTCGAGGTACGCGGGTTCGGTCCACGACGTGGAGAGCCCGACGCCTCCGGTTGGCGTCCATGCGATCCCAATCGGTGGTCGAACCGCTTGCGTCGTGGCGCGCCCCTGGATTTTGCCGGCGCGTTCACGCGCTTCGGCCAACGTTGCTCCCACAACCCAGCGCGCTCCTGCGACTTCGACGAACGGAGCATCGGAACCGGGAGGTAACGGCACCGCAACCAACGCGTCGCGCGGCGCGCTGTCATCGGCGAACGCGCCATGACCGAGCGCAATGTCCACTCCAACGCGCTGCGGCGCACCAAGTTCAAGTTGCGCGCGTTCTGCGGCAGCATCCCAGTCACGCTCGGGATCAATCGCAACGTCGCGCAACGCTTCACGAATGGTCTCCCAGCCGGTGCATCGACACAGGTGCCCAGCAAGGGCCCGATCAATTGCCACGTCGCTGGTTGGCTGTTTGGCGGCGAGTCGCACGATGATTCCCGGCGTACAGAATCCACACTGCGCGCCGCCGGTCGCACACAACTTTTCGGCGAGATCGGTCGCCCCGGGAACGGTTGCGACCGTGCGCACCTCACGCCCCGCGATGCGCGCCGCCGGGGTGACGCAGGCAACACGCGGGTCGCCGTCGACGAGCACCGTGCAGCATCCGCACTGCCCCTGCGGCGCGCACCCGTCCTTGACCGAAGTCACCCCCAGTCGCTCGCGCAAGACCGTCAGCAGCGTTTCGCCGGGCGCGTACGCGACCACGACGAGCTGGTCGTCGAGGGTGAACTCCAGGCGATCGGACACGACAGTCATTGGCCGGGCAGGATAGGAGGCATGAGCAGCGGGCGTCCGATTCAGTTCAGCCGCCGAGAATTTCTCGGCCTGTCGCTCGGCGCGGTCGTGCTGGCGGCCTGCGGTTCGTCTGGTGGGTCGAGCGCCAACCCCACGAGCAACCGACTCATTCCGCTGCGACTCTCGAGCGAGTTGTACGCGACAACGGACCGCCAACGCTTTGCGTTCGGGTTATGGCAAAACGGCAAGGCCGCGTCCGGGCCGGCAGCCGACATCGGCTTTAAGGGACCGGGTGGCGATCTCATCATGCCGGTAGCGGCCCAGTTGCGCAGCGAAGGATTGCCCGCCAACCGCGGGGTCTACACCGCGCATCCCGTGCTCGATACTCCCGGCACCTGGAGCGCGTTCATTCGGGTCAACAACCAAACGCTCGAACTTCCGTTCACGGTTGCCGCGGACGCAAGAACGCCAAAAGTTGGAAGCGCGGCACCGCGCGCCGCATCCCCAACTCTCACCAATCCGCTTGGCGTCGATCCCATCTGTACGGCTGACCCGCCGTGTCCGCTGCACACGACCTCACTCGACACCGTGATCGGCACTCGACCCGTGGCGGTGCTGTTTGCCACGCCGGCCCGATGCCAGTCGCAGTACTGCGGACCCGTGCTCGAAGAAGTACTCGCAGTTCGTGGGCCCTATGCCGACGCAATCGACTTTGTGCACGTCGAGATTTACGAGAACAACCAAAGCACGCGTACTGCACCGACGGTACAAGCCTGGGGGCTCGACAGCGAACCGTGGTTGTTTACGATCCGCGCCGACGGCACCGTGCTCGGTCGTCTCGATGGCGCGTTTGATCGTTCAGAAATTCGTGCCGAGCTCGATCGCCTCGTTGCCCCCGGTAATACATCCCAACGCTGATGGCGTTCGCACGCGAAAAGGCCCGCTCGATGAGCGGGCCTTCGTGGGTTCTTGGCGGTCGGATCAGCTAAAGGACTGACCACAACCGCAGCTGCGGCTGACGTTCGGGTTATTGATCGCAAACCCGGCGCCTTGCAGCCCGTCCTTGAAATCGAGCGTCGCTCCCGAGAGGTACTGGAGGCTCGACGGGTCGGTCGCAACCTTGACCCCGTTGTACTCCACCACCGCATCGTCCGGTGCTTGGTCCGAGTCGAAGAACATCTCGTAGCTCATCCCCGAGCATCCCCCGGGACGGACCGCCACCCGCAAGAACAGCTCAGAGTTGCCTTCCGCTTCGATCAACGATTTGACCTTCTCGGTTGCTGCATCCGTCAGCGTGATCATGGGTACCTCTCGGTTCGGGACTCGTGCCCCATCCAACATCGGAGCCGGCAGGAATGTTCCTGGGAACAAACAATTACCTCAAAAGATAGCGATTTTTGGGTTTCTTTTCAAACTGGGGCACCCAACTTCGTACGATAGACCCATGGCAAATACCGCCGACCCCACCAGACTGACCGAAGCATCCGTCCGCGGCATCTTGCGCGGGGTGCTCGATCCCGAACTCCACGTCAACATCGTCGACCTCGGCATGGTGCGAGACGTCGTCATCGACCCAGACGGCGCTGTGAACATTGGCATCGCGTTAACCACTGCGGGCTGCCCAATGCGCGCCGAAATCAAGCGCGAAGTGCAGTCGAAAGTGCACGGACTACCCGGGGTACGAGACGTTCATGTTTCCTATTCCGAAATGTCGCAGACCGAAAAGTCCGAGTTGATGTCGCGGGCGCGCTGGGAAGCACGCCAGCGCGCCCCGCAGACCGGAGTCGCCGCCACGACGCGCGTGTTGGCGGTTGCGAGCGGAAAAGGCGGCGTCGGCAAAAGCAGTGTGACCGTCAATTTGGCAGCCGCCCTTGCGGCGCGCGGACTTGCGGTCGGAGTGCTCGACGCGGACATATGGGGATTCAGCGTGCCGCGCATGCTGGGCGTTGAAGGACGCCTCGGGGGCGCCGACGGCAAGATCCACCCGAACGCAATCACCGTTCCCGGTCCGAACGAATTAACACCCGGACGCATCGATGTTGTCTCGATGGGCTTCCTTGTCGATCGTCCCGAGACCGCGTTGATGTGGCGCGGACTCGTTCTGGCGCGAGCCGTTGAGCAGTTCTTGGTTGACGTGCGTTGGCCAGACGATCTCGATTACCTCCTCATCGATATGCCCCCCGGTACTGGCGACATTCAAATGGCGCTCGCCCGCCTGTTGCCGCAAGCAGAAATGGTCGTCGTCACCACACCGGCGCTCGCGGCACAAGAGGTCGCAACGCGCGTCGCCGACATGGCGCAACGCAGCTACATGAAAGTCGCTGGGGTCATCGAGAACATGTCGAGCTTCGTCGCTCCCGACGGAACGCACCACGCGATCTTTGGGTCTGGCGGCGGTGCCGCGCTCGCAGAGCGCATTCAGGTCCCCCTCCTTGGCACGATACCGATCGAACCCGCAGTCTCGGCCGGCGGTGATTCCGGGATGCCCGTTGTTCTCGCCGCACCCGACCAACCGGCAGCACAAGCGTTGCGGGAAATCGCCGACGACATCGTGACGCGCGTGCTTCCCCCGATCGATATGGCGGGCTGCACCGCGCGCATGTTGGCCGCGATCGAAGCTGCGCTGCCGCCCATCGAGCGCTGACCGCGTTGCGCTAGTCCGCAAGGACCCAAATGCTGCGTTGGTCACGGCCTCGCACGCGACCGTCATTGCGCAACTTCCGCAGATGCGCGTACACCTGCCATTCCGCCACCGGACGTAACGGCGCAGCAAGTTCGGGGTACACGCGGGCAACGATGTCACCGATTCGCCCGGTTCCACCCGCGATCACAGCGATGATCTCCTGCTCACGGGTGATGCGATGGTCGATGAGTTCACGCACGTACGTTGCGGGATCGTCAATGGCTGCGCCGTGTCCCGGATAAATCGTCCGCAACCGCCACGACGCAATGTCCTGCAGCGAGCCGAGGTACTGCGCCATGTCTCCGTCGTCCGGCGTGATGACCGTGGTCATGCCTTCCAACACTGTGTCGCCGGTAAACAGCGCACGTTCCTCTTCGAGCAGCACACATACGTGATGGAGCGTGTGACCCGGCGTGCGGTGCGCACGTAACACGAACTCCGAACCTTCGATTTCCGTCGCATCCTCCAACAACACCGTTGCCGGAACACTGTGATCGCTCAGGGTTGGCGCGTAGATCACCGCACCGGTGCGCTCCGCCAGCCGTTGCGCGCCTCCGGCATGATCGTGATGCATGTGCGTCAACACAATCCAGCGAATGCGATCGGGACCCGCGGCGCGCACCAACGCATCGATGTGCTCCGCCTCGTCCGGGCCTGGGTCGACAACTGCGACCTCGTCGATGCCCACGAGATACGTGTTGGTACCTGGTCCGGTCATCGCTCCCGCGTTCGACGCCACAACACGGCGCACGAGTTGGGAACACGCGCTTGGAACGTTTGGCGTGAAATCCGGCACCCAAGAATGTTACGGGCACCCAAGCGTCATAACGGGTTGGTTTCCGCGCCCACCGCGCGGCGCTCCAGCTCGGTGAGGCCGCCCCAAACACCGTGGGGTTCTTCGGTGCTGAGCGCGTACGTGCGACATTCGACGAGGACCGCACAGCGCGCACAGATCGCTTTCGCGTGACGCTCGCGGCGGCGGCGTTCCTCACGCGTCTCACCGACCGCCGGCGGATAAAACAAGTCGGCGCCGGGACCGCGGCACTCGGCGCGGAGCTGCCAATCGGTGTCGTTGATTTCGAGTTGCATTGGCTACTCCCTTCCCAACGAGTCGGCACCGTATCGGGACGACCCTGACCTGACAAGGGGGAAAACCCCAGGTTTTCTGGGGATTTCGCGGGATACGAACTAGTTGTTCGGGGGTTCGGACTCGATGGTCCGGCGCTTGCGTGCCCGATCCCGGTAATCCATTGCCCCGCCCGTCTCGGGTTCGACCTCGAGGAGGAAACCTTCGACGGAGACCACCCGAATGACGTCGCCCGCCGGAATCGGTGTCGCTCGGTTTGTCCGGGCTTGCCAACGCGCACCGTCGATGCGCACGACACCCTCGGGGGCAAGCGCGACTTCGGCAGTTCCCATCGCACCGATCAATGCTTCGCGACCAATCGTGGGGGTCGAAAACCGCGTGCGCACGATTGCGGTCATACCGCCCAACATGAAGGTCACGAGTCCAACGACGACGAGGCCGATCACCCACCACGCGGGATCCAGCTCTGACGATCCGCCGTACAACAACAGCGAACCGGCAATGGCCGCTACGCCACCGACCGCACTCCAGACCCCGAACCGACCAACTTGAACGTCGATCGCGAAGCCAAACACTCCAAACGCAATCAGCGCCACTGCCCACCAGTTCATCGGAAGATGACCGAAGCCAACGAACGCGCCCAGAAGACAAACCGCACCCACGACACCCGCAATTCCGATACTGGCAGCGAAAAACTCAAAGACAATGAGCGCAAGACCAGTGACGAGCAAGAGATATGCAATCGAGGGACTCGTCAGCGTGTGCGACACCTGTTGTGCAAGGGTAAGCCCACGGAATTGCACCTGCAGCGCGGTCACCGTCCGACGATTCTCGCCCTCGCCGACGACCTTTGCGGTCGCCAACGTCTTTGGCCCAGTAACGGTTTGCACGGTTTTTCCGTCGAGACTGACCAAAAACGCACCCAGCGTCGGTTGGACCGAATCAATAATCCCGCGCTCGACTGCTTCGCTGGCGCCCAGCGACTGACGGGCGAGCAGGCGCGCGCTTTCGGGCGACCGAGCATTGCGCGCCGAAAGCGCCGCAAGCTGATCGGCGACTTCGTTGGTGTTCGGCTGGTCGGGACGGTCCAGCCGCAACGGCGTCGCCGGACCGATGGGCGCACCATTCGCAATTCCCGAGAGCGGGGCCGCAACGGCCAGCTCGGCTGCCAACCCACGCGCACTCGCTCCCGAAGGTCCCACCCATACGGCAACCGGCGCATTGGAATTGGTGATCGCCGCAACAACTTTGCTCGGTCGCACCGCCGTAGCACCCTTCGAGTCGAGCTGCAGCACGATGAGATCGGCACGATCGGCGTTTGCACTTCGGATGCTCGACAAAATCATGTCCGCGTTGGCCGGATCGATCAGACCGGAAACCGGGATCACGACCGCACGACCACTCGGCGCATCCGCGTCGCGACGATTCGTGAGACTCGACGCACCGGATGCGCCCAGGAGGACAACGGCAGCGCCGATGCAACATGCGGCGAGGAGTCGATGGAACTTGAGAATGTGGGATGTCACTCCCGTAGCATGCCCCGCATGGACCTCGGTGCGCAGATTGCGGGCTCGCGAGCAGTCATCGTCGCTGGTAAGGGCGGGGTTGGGAAAACCACCGTCACGGCGGCGCTTGCCGTCGCAGCGGCCAATGCAGGCGCAGAAGTCCTTATCGCCCAGGTGGACGCCCGCCCCGGGCTCGCGGAGGCATTCGGAGCCACGACGATCCGGTACGAAGAGATTGCATTGCGTCCAAGGATCCGGGCGCGCGCCTTGGCCCCCGATGACGCACTGGTCGAATACCTCGAGGATCATGGTTTGCGCCGCATTGCCCGCACGTTGGCGCGCACCGGCGCATTAGATGTCGTGGCAACCGCAGTGCCCGGTATTCGTGATCTCTTGGTGCTCGGAAAGATCAAACAATTAGAACGCGCCGGCACTGCGGATCTCATCATTGTGGATGCTCCTGCCGCGGGCCACGCGCGAACGTTTCTGACCTCCGCAATCGGACTCGCCGAAGCCGCACGCGTCGGGCCAATCCGACAACAGGCCACAGAGGTATGCGAAATGCTCTCCGACGCGGCGCGAGCGTCGTTGATTCTCGTGACGCTGCCAGAGTCGACACCGGTTACCGAATGCGTGGAGACGGCCTACGACTTAGAAGACCGAGTCGGCATTGCGCTCGGCCCGGTCGTGGTGAATGCGTGCGCCCCTGATCAACGCACGCTCGATGGCCGGTGGCCGCACGTGCGCGCCACGACAACCGAACAAGTTCTTGCCGACGCGGCCGCAGCAGAAGTGCGCCTTGATGATCTCCCCACGTTGGTCGATGCCTGCGCATATCACGACGGCCTTGTACAACAGCAACGAGAGCAGGTTGACCGCCTCACGCGATTGCTTCCCTTGCCGCAGATTCGATTGCCGCTCATTGCGGGGCCGATGGATCCCGACGCGCTCGATGCACTCGCCGCATGCATACCGTTCGAGAAGCAGCCATGAGCACATCGTCTTCGGTTCGCGATCTCGTACACACCGCGCGCGTCATCTTGTGTTGCGGCACTGGGGGCGTTGGCAAAACCACAACCGCCGCCGCGCTCGGCCTCGCCGCCGCACAGGCAGGACGGCGAACCGCCGTGATTACCGTCGACCCGGCGCGTCGATTGGCGAATGCGTTAGGACTCCAACAACTCTCGAACACCCCGCAAGCAATCACTGGCTGGGATGACGGAACAGCAGTTCCCGGCGGCAGCCTTGACGCGCTGATGCTCGACGCCAAAGCCACCTTCGATCGCCTCGTCGAGCGCGAGGCACGCTCCCCCGAACAAGCGCAGCGCATCCTCGACAACATCGTGTACCGCAATTTGTCATCAGCGCTCGGGGGAACGCAGGAATACATGGCGGTCGAAAAGCTCTACGACCTCGTGCACGATGATCACTACGACCTTGTTATTGTCGATACGCCACCGACGCGTCACGCGCTTGACGTGCTTCACGCACCCGGCCGTTTAATCCGCCTGCTCGACAACACGCTGTTTCAGGCGCTTACGTTGCCTGCACGGACGCCGCTGCGCTTCCTCGGGAGCGCGCTGCAAAGTGGAGTCCGGGCCATTGCGCGTGTTGTCGGCGCCGAGGTCGTCGACGACGCAGTCGCATTTTTTCAGGCGTTTGAAGGCATGGAAACAGGCTTTCGCGAACGCGCCCGGGCCGTGGAATCGTTGTTGGCCGAGCGCACTACGGCGTTCGTTTTGGTCACGACGCTCCAACGCGACGCGCTCACCGAGAGTGCATTTTTTGCGAACCGC